>NZ_JBHZPZ010000004.1:0-251950 GCF_042787345.1 Flavobacterium xylosi
TGAGAAAATTATAGAAATACAAGAGAAATTAAACAATAGACCAAGAAAAAGATTTAATTTTGAAACACCTAATTATATGTTTAATCAAAAAGTTGCATTTATAACTTGAATCCTGCTTGACTAATGATAGAATACTTTTTTTCTCAATACAGAGATTATCCCACATTCGACATTGTTTTGGAAATTGTAGCAGTAATTTTTGGATTATTGAGCGTTTGGTACGCCAAAAAAGATAATATTTTGGTTTTTCCAACCGGATTAGTAAGTACCTCAATATTTGTGTATTTGCTTTGGAAATGGACTTTATGGGGCGATATGATGATCAACGGCTATTATTTTGTGATGAGTATTTATGGCTGGTACCATTGGACTCGGAAAAAAGGAGATACGGAAGAATTCCCAATTTCAAAAATTTCGAGTTCTGAAAAACGAATTGCGATAATTCTTTTTATATTTACGGTCGCTTTTGTGGTTTCGGTATATCATTATTTCGGAAAATTTACCACTTGGTATGCTTATGTAGACACTTTTATCACAGGGATTTTCTTTGTAGGAATGTGGCTCATGGCCAAAAGAAAAGTCGAGAATTGGATATTTTGGATTATTGGAGATGTAATTTCCATTCCATTATATTTTTCAAAAGGATTTACTTTTACAAGTTTTCAATACGTAGTATTTACAATAGTTGCCATTTTTGGCTATTTAGAATGGAAGAAAATCTCAGACAGCTCTCAAACAGAGCTACAAAAATAATTAAAATTGCTTTATTTGGTCCAGAAAGTACGGGCAAAACCACATTAGCAAAACAACTCGCTGAATATTATATAACAGAATGGGTTCCTGAGTACGCACGAGAATATCTTCAGGAAAAATGGGATACAAATCAGCAAATTTGTGATATTGACGACATGCTTCCTATTGCATATGGCCAAACCAAATTAGAAAATAAAAGCGCTTTAATTGCTAATAAATATCTTTTTTGTGACACCAATTTATTGGTAACTAAAGTTTTTTCAGAAGTGTATTATGACTATTGCGATCCATTATTAGATCAGGCGGCTCGCGAACATGAATACGATTTATTTTTCCTGACGGATATTGATGTCCCTTGGGAAAAAGATGATTTAAGAGATAAAGCAGAAGGCAGAGAATCAGTGTTTGCAGTTTTCAAAAAATCCTTAATTGATAATAAAAAACCATTCATTACCCTTTCTGGAGATAAGGATTTACGATTAAATAAAGCTATTTCTATAATTGATGATTTGACAGAAGCCAGAAAAATGGGATTTTCTTCTGCTGATTTTGTGCAAATTTATGAAAATGAAATTCCATTGAAAAACATCAAACAACAATTAAGTTTTTTTAGAAATGGAATAGCAAAGATTAATCTAGTAGGGCCGGCAACTTTATTTAATGGTATTTTAAAATTATCTGAAAATGATTTCCAAGAAAAAGTAATTTTTTTTGATGAAAACAAATCGAATTTAAAACTGGAAAAATTCGTTCCCGCATCAGGAGCGGCAAGTAGAATGTTTAAGTTTTTAAGCACTTTTTTGAATGATTTTGATTTTGAAAATGAAAGTATCAATGCCTACATAAACAGAAAAAAAGATACCGAATTGTCAATTTTTATAGTCGGCATGGAAAAATTTCCTTTTTTTGGAGTAATATATCAAAAATTAAACGAGGAATTTCCTGACTTTGATTCTCTACATAGGGATTATAAAAACTATTATTTTATAAAATTATTATTGGCTTCTGATTATTTTGATTTTGCCAACAAACCAAAAGGAGCGCTACCTTTTCATAAATATCAAAAGCGAATTGTAACCCCTGTTGAAGAGCATTTACACGAATGCATATATTATGCAAGTTCTGACAATAGTTCAAATATGCATTTCACAATGTCAGAGTCACATTTGGGCCAATTTGAAACTATAATTAATGCCCTTAAAAGTGAAGCAGAAAGAAAATCAGAAAAAACAATAAATGTAAGCTATTCGTATCAGAACAAGAACACAGACACCATCGCAGTAGATTTGGAAAACAATCCTTTTAGGGATGAAAACGAACGATTATTCTTTAGACCCGGAGGTCATGGTACTTTGATAGAAAATTTAAATCAATTGAATGCTGATATTGTATTTATCAAAAATATTGATAACGTAATTCAAAACAATATTGAAAAAACGGCACGATATAAAAAAGCGTTAGCCGGAATTTTGATGGAATTGCAAATAACCATATTTAAGTATTTGCATGCACTTGATGCTGAAGAAATTCAACAAGAATATGTTGATGAAATTATGCTTTGGTTGGAAGAAAAATTGAACATCAGAATTCCGGACGATTTTTACAAACTTAGTTTTGAAAATAAAATTACAGGGATTAAAGCCCTTTTAAACAGACCCATAAGAGTTTGTGGAATGGTAAAAAATGAAGGTGAAGCCGGAGGCGGGCCTTTCTGGGTAAAAGATGACAAAGGAGTTATTTCGCTGCAAATTGTGGAAAGCTCTCAAGTGGATTTGTCGAATGAAAATCAAAAGAATATTCTTAATGCTTCAACACATTTTAATCCTGTCGACTTAGTTTGTGGAATTAAAAATTACAAAAACGAGAAATTTGATTTAAGCCAATTTGTAGATCATAACAGTGGTTTTATAGTGCAGAAAACAACATTTGGAAGAGCCATTAAATCCTATGAACTACCTGGATTATGGAATGGCGCCATGGCAAACTGGATTACCATTTTTGTTCAAGTTCCATTAATCACATTCAATCCGGTAAAAAGTGTCAATGATTTACTAAAATCAGCGCACCAACCTCAATAAAATTGGAAAAAGAAAAAATCATATCAGAATTAAGTTTCAAAGCCGTTCGCAGCAGCGGTGCTGGCGGACAAAATGTAAATAAGGTTTCCTCTAAAGTGGTTTTGACTTTTGATTTGAAAAACTCGCAGGCATTGACCGAAGAGGAAAAACTGCGGCTGGAAACTAAATTGTCATCGAGGCTAACAACGGATTTAGTTTTGATTTTGAACTGTGATGAAGATCGAAGTCAGCTTAAAAACAAAGAAATTGTAATCAAACGGTTTTTGGAAATCATAAAAAACGGATTACTTGTTCCCAAAGAACGCAAACCTACTAAAATTCCAAAGTCAGTTATCAGAAAACGAATAAAGGATAAAAAAAATGTGTCTGAGGTCAAGAAAAACAGAAAAAAACCGAATCTAGATTAGGTCGTTTTTACTTTTATTTTCTAAAACTTTAAACTTTAAACAAAAAAAACTACTTTTGCACCGTCTCAAAGGGGTGCTCTAAATAACGAGCTGAGATTATACCCAACGAACCTGAACAGGTAATGCTGTTAAGGGAAAAAATGACAAAAAAATAGCGTGCACACTATCGATTTGTCATAGGAAACAATCATTTTAATTTAACAAAAGAATAATTCCCCCTTTTATTCGTAATCTTTTTACGAATGAATATTTTATTTTATTTTATTGGCCGCAAAGGCACAAAGGCACAAAGTTCGAGATTATTGCTGTCTATTATCTTTTCTCTATTATCACTTCATTCCTTTTCACAAGTTAAAGACACCACTAAAGTCAACCAACTCGACGAAGTCCTGGTTTCGGCAGTTCGTGTAACCACAAAAACGCCGGTAAGTTTTAGCAATTTGGACAAAAAAGAAATCAAGTTCCGAAACTTAGGACAAGACATCCCTATTCTAATGAATTATTTGCCTTCCGTTGTTACAACTTCTGATGCTGGAAACGGTGTTGGATATACTGGCATACGTGTTCGTGGTAGCGATGCGACAAGAGTAAATGTTACCATTAACGGAATTCCTTATAATGATTCCGAAAGTCATGGAACCTATTGGGTGAATATGCCAGATTTCGCTTCTTCGGTGGAAAGTTTGCAACTGCAACGCGGAGTAGGAACTTCTACAAATGGAGCTGGTGCTTTTGGTGCGAGTTTAAATATGTTGACAGATTCCTATGCTGATAAAGCATCTGGAGAAATTTCTAATTCATTTGGAAGTTTTAATACCCAAAAACATACTGTAAAGTTCAGTACGGGATTAATGAATGACCATTTTGAATTAGCGGGACGTTTATCTGCTTTGAAATCGGATGGTTATGTTGACCGAGGAGCTTCTGACTTAAAATCGTATTTCCTGCAAGGAACTTATGTAGGGAAAACTACTTTGATTAAAGCGCTGACTTTTGGAGGAAAAGAAAAAACCTACCAATCTTGGAACGGAATTGACGAAGCAACTTTAAACAGTGACAGAACGTTTAATTCATCCGGCATTTTTACAGACGAATTTGGCAAAACCCGATTTTATGATAATGAAACCGATAATTACCAGCAAGACCATTACCAATTGCATTGGAACGAAAAAATTTCCAATAATTGGAGCACTAACTTAGCTTTTCATTATACTAAAGGAAAAGGGTATTATGAAAATTATAAAGAAGATGCTGATTTTTCGAGCTATGGATTAACTCCGATAGTTATTAACGGCGCAACAATAAACACAACCGATTTAATTCGTCAAAAATGGTTGGATAATGATTTCTATGGAACAACATTTTCAGCAAATTATACAACTGAAAAACTGGAGGTCATTTTTGGTGGTGGTTATAACAAATATGAAGGAGACCATTTTGGGAAAGTAATTTGGGCAAGATATGCTTCACAAAGTGAGTTGGGAGATCATTATTATGATGATTTTGCCACTAAAAATGATGGAAATGTTTTTGCAAAAGCAAATTATCAAATCACAGGAAAAATTAGCTTATTTGGAGATTTGCAACTTAGAAACGTGCATTATAAAGCCAATAGTTACGAAACGGGTTCAGTAAACGACAACTTTAATTTCTTCAATCCAAAAGCAGGATTGAATTACGATATCAATGCGAACAACAAGTTGTACTTTTCGTATGCAAGAGCCAATCGGGAACCCAACAGAACGGATTATGAAGGCGGAAACCTGCCTTCCGGCAGGCAAGGTGCGAAACCAGAAAAGTTGAATGACTTTGAAATGGGTTGGCGCTATACTGCTGACAAAGTACAATTCAATTCAAATGTGTATTATATGGCTTATAAAGACCAATTGATATTAACCGGAAAACTAGATGATGTAGGAAGTCCGATTCGTTCTAACAGCGAAAAAAGCTACCGTTTAGGATTAGAGGTTGATGCTACAATTGCTTTGTCAAAACAATTTATTATTCGTCCAAATTTTACTTTAAGCAGTAATAAAAATATTGATTTAGCTGTGGAAGGCGAGAATTACGGAACTACTGATATTTCTTATTCACCATCAGTTATAGTGGGGAATATTATTGTTTACAAACCGTTAGAGAACCTTCAGATTTCATGGTTACAAAAATTTGTAGGCGAGCAATACATGAATAACATCGAATTACCGGCTGCAAAACTGGCTAACTATTTTGTGAATGATTTAAATATCGCTTATGAAATCGCTTTCACGAAATCTCATCCAAAAAAACAAAATGCCAATCAAGCGATTCTTGAAGACCTTGGGCAAAAAGCTACAAATACTGAAAAAATTAAACCGAATTCAGTTTTCAAATCAATTGTAATTACAGGCTTGGTCAATAACATTCTTGACAAGAAATATGTTTCAAATGGATATATGTGGGATGTTTATCCGTACTATTATCCGCAAGCAGGAATCAACTTCTTGGCTGGTTTAACGTTGAAGTTTTAGATTTTAAACTCCGAAAGAATTCAAAATCTTTCGGAGTTTTTTATTTAAACCGTTTAATTATAAACCCGGAGTACATTCCCATTGACTTCTACACGATATTGTTTCAAAGGATATTGCGCACCTCCTTGTGCTTGACCAGTAAACAAACTGTATTCTTTGCTGTCACAAGCGCAAACTGTATTTATTCCTTTTAGAGTCATGGTAGAACAAGAGCTCAAAGCTTGATTGGGACAGGCAGCATCAAAAGCATTATAGCCACTTCCGGTATTGAATACATAAATTCCTTTGGCTCCAACTCCAGAATAATAGATTGCATTGCTGGGATATTGCAAACTAGAATAGGCGGGCAAATTCATATTGATATCTATGGTAAAAGTATAATTAGGTATATAAGGGTTTTTATTATTAAAACCATTATCACTGCAGGAAAACAAGAAGGATGAAAGCATTAACAATAGGATATATTTTTTCATTTTTTAAAATATTGTAAAAGAATTAGCGAAACAAATTTAATTTATTTAACTTTGAATTATATATGATTAACATATATTTATAGGCTAAAAAAATTAATAATATCTTTGTGGAAAGAAATCCCGTCCTGATGGGATTTTTTCTATTTATATAAACGATGAAGTTATGAGTACAGTATCTTATTACACGGCAGAAGGATTAAAAAAATTACGAGAAGAATTAGATTATTTAAAAAGTGTAATGCGTCCAAAAGCATCTGCCGATATAGCTGAAGCAAGAGACAAAGGTGACTTGTCTGAAAATGCAGAGTATGATGCAGCTAAAGAAGCGCAAGGAATGCTTGAGATGCGTATTGCTAAAATGGAAGAAGTACATTCTAACGCCAGATTAATTGACGAGTCTCATTTAGATCTTTCGAAAGTATTGGTTTTATCTAACGTAAAAATCAAAAACCAAACCAACGGAATGGAAATGACTTATACGCTAGTTGCCGAAAGCGAAGCCGATTTGAAAACAGGAAAAATTTCTGTGACCTCACCAATTGGTAAAGGTTTATTGGGTAAATCAGTAGGTGAATATGCAGAAATCACAGTTCCAAACGGAGTTTTGCAATTTGAGATTTTAGAAATTTCACGCGACTAAAGTTAGTTTTCAGTGGTCAGCAGCAGTATTCAGTACCTTCTGTAAACGGGTTAGCATCTTTCATCGAATTTCTATTATTTAAAAGTATTACTCATGAGCTCCATATTTACAAAAATTATAAAAGGAGAAATTCCTTGTTATAAAATTGCTGAAGACGATAACTTTTTAGCCTTTTTGGATGTAAATCCAAATGCCAAAGGACATACGCTTTGTATTCCAAAACTGGAAATTGATAAGATTTTTGATATCGAAGATGATTTATATATAGGACTGATGCAGTTTTCTAAAAAAATCGCAATTGCACTGGAAAAAGCAGTTCCTTGTAAAAGAATAGGAATGGCGGTTATAGGACTTGAAGTTCCTCATGCTCACGTTCATCTTATTCCTTTGAATGAAATGGATGAAATGCGTTTTCAGAATAAGGTGTCGCTTTCAAAAGAAGAATTTGAAGCATTGGCAACACAAATTAGAAGCAATTTATAATGTTTTTACAAATAAAATAAATTGGTACGGTTTTCGTTTAGAAAGAGAATAGGTGAAAACTTATTCCCTTTCTAATTTATGAGCCTACCTGCAAGATGAAAAATATTTATTTACTGCTTTGTTTATTTTTATCCGTTTTCAGTTTTGGTCAGAGTCAAACAGAATATACTTTAATTGACAACCAAATTTCTAAAATTCCAAATAACTCCAGTTATTCAACTAAGGGAATTGCCAATTATATAAATTCACATTTTAAAACCGATAACGACAAAATCCGAGCAATTTTCTATTGGACAGCCTCCAATATAAGTTATGATATGGATAATAGGCCTACTTCAAACAGCAGAGAATCTTCTGAAAATAAAATAAAAAACATTCTCAAAACCAGAAAGGGAGTTTGCAGTGATTACACCGAAATCTTTAATGATTTAGCAAATAAAGTCGGTATAAAAGCAGTGATTGTTAGTGGATATACGAAACAAAATGGGGCAATTGATACTATTTCGCATGCTTGGTGTGCTGCAAAAATAAACAACCGATGGTATTTGTTTGACCCAACTTGGGGTTCCGGATTTGTAAATAATGGTAGGTTTTCAAAAAAAATAGACAATTCTTATTTCAAGGTTAGCCCTTCACAATCTATCGCATCACACATTCCGTTTGATTATTTATGGCAATTTCTAAATTATCCAATCACAAACCAAGAATTTTATGAGGGCAAAACTCAAATTAATAAATCAAAGAAATACTTCGATTTTGAAAGTGAAATTGCTAAATACGAATCATTATCAGAAATCGATAAATTATACGACTCGGCTGAAAGGATAGAAAAGAATGGAGTAGAAAATAAATTGATTTTAGAACGTCTGAAAAACAAAGATAAAAACATAAGCTATTTACACCAAAAAACAAATGTCGAAAAATTAAATAGGATTGCTAATGATTGCAATCAGGCTGTTAACTTGCTAAATGATTTTATTAATTACCGCAATAAACAGTTCAGCCCCACTCTGCCGGATAACGAAATTATAAGTATGATTGAAACGCCAAAACAAAAATTAGTCAAATGCCAAAATGCACTTTATAATGTGGGTTATGTTGGAAATGAAAATTCATCCAGTTTAGCTTCTCTAAAGAAATCAGTTAATAATGCTTTGGCACAAACTGAAGAGCATTTTATTTTCGTGCAAAATTATTTAAACAAAAGCAATATGGACAGAAGAGGAATGTTTACTAAAACAACCTGGTATTGATTTTTCAACCTAAATCAAGATGCTTTTTTAAAACTCACCTGCATAGTGGTCCCTTTTCCTAATTCTGAATTTAGAACTTTTATGGTTCCTTTATGATATTCTTCCACAATTCTTCTGGTTAACGAAAGTCCCAAGCCCCAGCCTCTTTTTTTGGTGGTAAATCCCGGTTCAAAAATAGTTTTGAATTGTTTTTTTTGAATCCCACCTCCTGTATCTGTAACGTTTATTTTTACATGACTTCCTTCTTGTTCTATTTCTAAAGATAGTTTACCTCTCCCTTTCATGGCATCAATTGCATTTTTCACCAAATTTTCGATAGTCCAACTGTGCAACGTGGGATTGAGCAATACATAGATTGGCGCTTCTGGTGCTTTAAAATAAAATTCAATTTGTTTTGAAAATCGAGATTGCAAATAATCATAGGATTGCTGTGTTTCCTCTATAATATCTTTGGTTTCTAATTTTGGTTCTGAGCCTATTTTTGAAAAACGATCCGTAATCATTTGTAACCGTTCAATATCTTTTTCTATTTCGAATGTGGTACTCTCCTCTACATTTTCAGATTTCAATAGTTCGACCCAACCAATTAAGGAAGAAAGTGGAGTTCCTATTTGATGGGCAGTTTCTTTTGCCATTCCGGCCCAAAGCTTGTTTTGAGTGGCCATTTTGTTACTTCTGTAAAAATTATAAACCAATCCGCCAAACAACACTATGATTAACAACAAGGCAATTGGATAATATTTAAGTTTGTTCAGTAAGGCTGAGTTTCCATAATATAGTTTTTGAAACTTTCTTGGCACGTATTCGATTACAATGGGTTCGTTTTCATTTCGTAGATCAGATAAAAAAGCTCTGGCTTTAATTTTATCTTTTACTATCTCTTCCTCTATATTGACGGTATTTATGATACTATCATTCTCGGTGAGAATAATAGGAATCGAAGTATTGTTGCTGAATATTTGAAGAGGAAGTTCTACATCAGTATTTTCATCCGCATTTATGAGTGTCTTTTGTGCATTTGCCCAAAGGTTCATTTTTAGGCGCTCTTCATTTTTGAAGATTTGGAAAAAGGTATACGTATTCCACAGAATTAAGGAAACAATCAAGAATGAAGCAAAAATGATGACCCACCGGGTTGTATTTTTTTTATCAGAAAATTGCATAAGTTAAAATTTGAGGTATAAATATAACGAAATAGTCGCACTATTATTTTAGTTTTCATATTCATAACCTTTTTAGTAAAAACAAAACATTTATTTAATCTTAAATCGGCATTCGCCCTTTATAAATTTAAACCGTTTACTTACTTTTGCATATTAGTAAACCTAATCCATCCCAAACAACAAAAGCATGATTACTATTGATCCAAAAAGCATTGAAACCGCAAAGTTACAGGGCTACTTGCAAAGTTCCGTGGGACCAAGACCGATAGCATTTGCCAGTACGGTTGACACAGAAGGCAAACCTAACTTATCTCCTTTTAGTTTCTTCAATGTATTTAGTGCCAATCCGCCAATTCTTATTTTCTCTCCTGCCAGACGCGTGCGGGACAATTCGATAAAACATACTTTAATTAATGCTGAATCTACACGAGAAGTGGTGATAAATGTAGTGAATTATGACATGGTGCAACAAACATCTCTTGCAAGTACGGAATATGCGGAGGGCGTAAATGAGTTTCTAAAGTCAGGTTTTACAACAATTCCTTCTGAAGTGGTGAAACCTTTTAGAGTAAAAGAATCACCGGTGCAATTTGAATGCAAAGTTACTCAGATTATCCCTCTGGGAACTGAAGGCGGAGCCGGTAATTTAATTCTTTGTGAAGTACTTAGAATTCATATTGACGAACGTATTTTAGACGAAAATGGAGCGATTGACCAATATAAAATAGATCTAGTTTCAAGATTAGGCGGAAACTGGTATTCCCGTTCAAATCAGGGACTATTTGAAGTACCAAAACCACTAACAACACTTGGAATCGGAGTTGATGCAATTCCTGATTTCATAAAAGAAAGTGTTATTTTTGATGGAAATGATTTAGGTATGTTGGGTAATATTGAGGCCTTGCCTACTTTAGAAGAAGTTAGTATATTTGTAAAACAGAATTTTGCTGTAAAAGGAGTTTTAAGCTCAGATGATCAGGAAAAAGTCCATATAGAAGCTAAAAAATACTTGAATGAAAAAGATGTTTTATCCGCTTGGAAAGTGCTTTTAGCTAAAAAAAATAATTAAAATAACAACAAAAAATAACGAAGATGGAAGTTACAGGAAAAATTAAAATGCTTGGAGAAGCTAAAAATGTAGGAAATGGAAGTTTCTTAAAGAGAGAACTAGTTGTAACGACTGAAGAACAATATCCACAACATATTTTAGTGGAATTTGTTCAAGACAAATGTGATTTATTGAATAGTTTTAAAGTGGGCGAAGCGGTAAAAGTTTCAATCAATTTAAGAGGGCGCGAATGGGTTGATCCACAAGGTGTGACTAAATATTTTAATGCAATACAAGGCTGGAGAGTAGAAAGATTAGCTGCTGAAGGAGTTTCTCAACAAACGCCTCCAATGCCAGCTGCTGAAGCATTTGCCCCAGCTACAAATTTAAACGAAGAAGAAGCAGACGATTTACCATTTTAATCATTTGATCTTAATTGATTTTATAAAACAAACCCGATAGCTATTTATTTAACTGTCGGGTTTTATAGTTGTATGTAGTATGTATTATTTGTCTCCAGCCTTATTCTTCCCTCCTGTTTCCCAAGCCAACCGCGATGGGATTTTGGCGATTGGAGGTGATTTATCTTCGGAACGATTGCAACTTGCCTATAAAAGCGGCATTTTCCCGTGGTTTGAAGAAGGGGAACCAATTATGTGGTGGTCGCCTAATCCCAGAATGGTTTTGTTTTTGGATGAATTGATAGTTTCTAAAAGTATGCGTAACATTCTCAATAGAAATATTTTTACGGTCACTTTCAATCAGAATTTCAGGGAAGTAATTTCGCACTGCCAAAACATAAAACGAGACGGTCAAAACGGGACTTGGATTACTAATGATATGATTGAAGCCTATCGTAAACTACATGAATTAGGAATTGCAAAATCTGTCGAGGTTTGGCAAAATGAGAAATTGGTGGGCGGTTTATACGGGATTGATTTGGGACATGTTTTTTGCGGAGAAAGTATGTTTTCTTTGGTTTCGAATGCTTCAAAAGTGGCTTTTATAGCTTTGGTTAACCAATTAAAGGCAACCAACTACCAACTGCTGGATTGCCAAGTTTATAATCCGCATCTTGAAAGTTTGGGCTGTAGGGAAATTGACAGAGCTGCTTTTATGGAAATATTAAAAAGTAAATAACACTTAAAATTCCAGCTTCTTAAAATTCCAATCCAGTGTATTAAAAAGAACCAATTCATTTTTCAACGTTGGTAAATCCATAATTAGTTTTAAGGTCTCCTGGGCCATCATAGTGCCAATAATTCCCGGAAGTGTGCCTAATACGCCATTTAAATTGCAATTGAGAACATCTTTTGGATTTGGTGGTTCAGGGAATAAGTCACGAAGATTTTTATTTCCATTATGATTGAAAACCGCCATTTGTCCTTCAAATTTTAAAATGCTGCCATAAATTAATGATTTACCTAATTGTACACAAGTATCATTTACCAGATAGCGGGTTTCGAAGTTATCACTACCATCAACAACTACATCAAAATCTATAATGATTTCTTTGGAGTTTTCTACCGTTAATTTTTCTTCAAAAGCAAGTACACGAATCAATGGATTTAAAGTCTCTAAAACTAATTTGGCTGTAATTGCTTTTGATTGACCAAGATGCTCCTCAGTATATAAAATTTGACGGTGCAAGTTGTGTAATTCTATTGTATCAAAATCTACGATTCCTATGGTTCCAATTCCAGCTGTTGCTATATATTGCAAAATAGGACACCCTAATCCGCCAGCACCAATCACTAAAATTTTAGCTTTCTTGAGTTTCCCCTGCCCCAAATCACCTATTTCTGGTAACATCATTTGTCGGTTGTAGCGTAAAAAATCCTGGATAATACTCATTTTTTTATTTAGTTTTAAAGTTGAAATATCATAAAGTTGAAAGCTAAAATCATTTTAAATCCTTTGACTTTCGGCATTCGACCTTTGACTAAAATTTTTATCCCAATCTTTCCAAACGGGCTCGTATCCTTTGCTGGAAATAATTTTCGCAATTTCGGCAGCAGAACGTTCATCACTAATCTCAAATTGTTCCAAGGATTGTGGATCAACTGCATAACCGCCAGGGTTAGTTTTAGAACCAGCACTCATACTTGTAATGCCAATAGGAATGATATTATCGCGAAATTTTTCATTCTCACGGGTTGACAGGGAGATTTCTAAATCTTCATTCCACAGACGGTAGGCACAAATGAGTTGGGTTAAATCAGCATCGTCCATGATAAAGTTTGGCTTAATCACTCCTTCCGCCGGTCGTAATCTGGGGAATGAAACAGCATATTTAGTTTGCCAATAGGTTTTTTCTAAATAGTCTAAATGCAAGGCATTGAAAAAACTGTCCGTGCGCCAATCTTCTAATCCTAATAAAACACCCAATCCTATTTTATGAATACCTGCAGTTCCTATCCTATCCGGTGTTTCTAAACGAAAATCAAAATTGGATTTCTTCCCTTTGGTATGGTACTGTTTGTACACATCACGATGATACGTTTCCTGATATACTAAAACTGAATAAATACCAGCCTCATGCAATTGCTCGTATTCTTCTGTTGACAAGGGTTGTACCTCGGCTGAAATAGTTGAGAAATCGTTTTTTATTTGAGCAATTGCCTTTAGAAAATAATGAATGTTTACAGTGTGATTGGCTTCGCCAGTAACCAACAAAACATGATCAAATCCCGCTTTTTTTAAGACCTCAATTTCTAGGGTAATTTCACTTTCGGTAAGTGTTTTTCGTTTTATTTTGTTGTCTAAACTAAACCCACAATACGTACAAATGTTTTGGCATTCGTTACTTAAATAAAAAGGAGCATACATCTGAATCGTTTTGCCGAATCTTTTTTTTGTTAATTCATGCGCCTGTTGCGCCATTTGCTCTAAATAGGGTTGGGCAGCAGGTGAAATTAATGCCATAAAATCATCGAGAGTGCGTTTGTTTTTGGCTAACGCATATTCGACCGCTAATGAAGTAGTGCTGTATATTTTGGTTTTGATGGTGTCCCAATCGTAGTTGTCAAAAACCGATTTAAATGTTTTCATTGTTTAAGTTGGTTATTTAGTAAGCGTCATTTTTATTATTCGGTTTTGGCTCCCTCTCCTTTGGAGAGTTCCGAAGCTTCGGGAGGGGAGAGGATTACTCATACAAAAATGCTGTCAATGGACTTGAAGCCACCGCTCGATTTACTTTTTGTGCTAATTGTGCTTCGTAGGCTTTTCGACCTGCAATAACGGCTTCTTTAAATGCTTCTGCCATCAATATAGGATTTCCTGCCACAGCTATTGCAGTGTTTACTAAAACTGCATCAGCTCCAAGTTCCATTGCTTTTGCGGCATCAGATGGTGCGCCAATTCCGGCATCTATAATCACGGGAACTTTGCTCTGTTCGATAATTATTTCCAAAAAATCGATGGTTTTCAATCCTTTGTTACTTCCAATTGGAGAACCTAAAGGCATTACCGCTGAAGTTCCGGCATCTTCCAACCGCTTGCATAAAACCGGATCCGCATGAATGTAAGGCAAAACGATAAAACCTAATTTGGCTAACGCTTCCGTAGCTTTCAAAGTTTCGATTGCATCAGGCATTAAATATTTTGGATCAGGATGAATTTCGAGTTTTAGCCAATTGGTTTCTAATGCCTCACGGGCTAATTGTGCTGCAAAAATGGCTTCTTTAGCATTTCTTGCGCCAGATGTATTAGGTAATAAATTAATTTTCGGGTGTTTCAGATGTGCTAAAATAGCATCTGTTTCGGTTTCTAAATCGATACGTTTTAGTGCGACAGTTACTAACTCGCTCCCGGATGCTAAAATGGCTTCCTCCATTTGTTGATTCGAACCAAATTTTCCTGTGCCTAAAAACAAGCGAGATTCAAAGGTTTTGTCTCCTATTTTAAATAGTAACATATAATTTGTCGTTAAGTTGATTGATAAGTTGCGATGCATTTTCAGTTTGTGTAATCAAGCCGGAAACGGCTATACCGTGAATTCCAGTTTCCATTAGACTTTCTACGTTTTCAAGGGTGATTCCTCCAATGGCATAAATGGGGATTTGGATATTTTTCGCCTGCATTTGACCGATAATAGAACGATATCCTTCCAATCCTAGAATTGGACTTAGATTTTGTTTGGTGTTTGTAAATTGGAACGGTCCCAAACCAATATAATCACAATTTTCAGTTGTTCTTTGAAGCACGTCTTCAAAAGTATTTGCGGTGCCTCCAATGATTTTTGTTTTACCTAAAATGAGTCTTGCTTCTTCAACGCTCATGTCACTCAACCCTAAATGAACTCCATCCGCTTCTAGTTGCTTGGCTAAATAAACGTTGTCATTGATGATAAAAGTGGCTAAATATTCTTTACATAGCATTTTTACGGCTTCCGCCAAAGTAAAAGCATCATCTGAATAATTTTTTTTGAATCTCATTTGTATCCAATCGCAACCATTATCCAATGCTTTGTGGATGTTATATACTTGTTCTTCGACTGTGTTTCCTTGCGAAATATATTGTAATTGGTTATGCATAATGGTATCCTAATTTGGTTTGGTTAGATTGTAAATAGGTTTCTATATATTTTTTGGCATTGCTGCATGCTGTTTTTAGGTCTTGTTCCAAGGCTAAATTGGCTGTAATAGCGGATGATAATACACATCCGGAGCCATGTTTTTCGTAAACTAAAGTTTTATTTGGCGCAAGCTTGAAAATCTCATTTCCAGTATATAAATAATCGATACCAATTTCGTACGGATTATGCCCGCCTTTTAGTAAAACCGCGCAATTTTCCGAAAGGTTTTCTGCAATTGTTTCTGCCTTAATTTCTTGCGAATACAATTGAAAAATTTCATTGTAATTAGGTGTTATTAAATCTATTTCTTTTAATATCTCAATCAAAATAGCTTGATTTTCGATGGTTGTAAAATTGAATTCGCTACTGGACTTCAAAACCGTATCCCAAACAATCTTGGTATTTGGTGAAAGTTTTTTCACAACCAAAACAATTTCTCTTAAATAATCCAATGAAGGAATAATTCCAATTTTGACGGCTTTAATAGTATAGTTGCTGAACAATTTTTCCAATGATTTCAAAACAAATTCTAAGTCAGTCCATTGCATTTCGAAGAACTCATTTTCAGTTTGAATGGTGTTACCGGTATTCACAGCAAATCCATACACATGATGTTGCTCGAATGTTTTCGCATCAGCCAAAATTCCTGCGCCTCCAGAAGGATCAAAGCCTGCAATTGTTAATACGAAAGGTCGATTTGCTGACATAGTTTGTAATTTTCTACTGGGTTGTTGCTGTTCCAAATGGTGCCTAAAAGCACCACATCATCAAAACCATATTCCAATGCAGTTTTGATTCTCTCAGATGTAATTCCTCCAAGAGCAATTAATGTAATTTTGTTGTTATTTCTTTTTTTTAATTCTTTTTCAAAATCAATATCCGAAACGTACTTTGGTTTAGAAATACTTTCGAAAACCGGCCCAAAAAATGCATAATCAAAAACATCGGATAATTTTTCAAAGTCAGTCATACTGTGAATGGAAGTAGAGAGTTTAAATCCTCGTTCTTTCCATTCCTTCAAACATTTTTCCGATGTTTCATTTCGTTTTTTTTCTGTAAAATGAATGCGATTAATTCCAAATGCTTCTGCCAATTGATGATGACTGTGCAATGAAAGTTGGTTTCTAAACTCTTGTTTAATTGCAGAAACAAAAACTTCCATTTCGAGTTTAGTAAATTCTGGTTTTCGAACATGAAGCAACTCCAGTCCATTCTCAAAAAGAGAATGAATGGTTTCGATTTCATTAATTATAGTAATGGGATTTGTGATTACGATCATGACTTTGTTCTAATCTCTTTTCTAGACCTTCTAATTTCTTATATGTAAATTTCTTTCCCTTGTTCAATAAACTCCTCTGATTTGGCTGCCATTCCTTTTTCAGCTTCGGCAACATCACG
Source organism: Flavobacterium xylosi (assembly GCF_042787345.1). Classification (NCBI taxonomy): domain Bacteria; kingdom Pseudomonadati; phylum Bacteroidota; class Flavobacteriia; order Flavobacteriales; family Flavobacteriaceae; genus Flavobacterium; species Flavobacterium xylosi. The sequence continues at coordinate 16,780 of NZ_JBHZPZ010000004.1, forward strand.
AATTTCTTGTGAGATCTTCATGGAGCAAAATTTTGGTCCACACATAGAGCAAAAATGTGCTACTTTGGCACCATCAGCCGGCAAGGTTTCATCATGAAATTCACGAGCTGTATCTGGATCTAATGACAAGTTGAATTGGTCTTCCCAACGGAATTCAAAACGCGCTTTGCTCAATGCATTGTCACGGTATTGTGATCCTGGATGACCTTTAGCCAAATCTGCTGCATGTGCGGAGATTTTATAAGTGATGACACCGTCCTTGACATCCTTTTTGTTGGGTAAACCGAGGTGTTCTTTTGGCGTAACATAACACAACATTGCACAGCCATACCAGCCAATCATTGCAGCTCCAATCGCAGAAGTGATATGGTCATAACCCGGAGCGATATCAGTTGTTAATGGTCCTAAAGTGTAAAATGGCGCTTCATCACAATGTTCTAATTGTTTGTCCATGTTTTCCTTAATCATGTGCATTGGTACGTGACCAGGACCTTCAATAAATACCTGAACGTCATGTTTCCAAGCTATTTTTGTCAGTTCCCCAAGTGTTTCTAATTCGGCAAACTGAGCCGCATCATTTGCATCGGCAATAGAACCTGGGCGCAAACCGTCTCCTAATGAAAAGGCTACATCATATTGTTTCATGATTTCGCAAATCTCTTCGAAATGAGTATAAAGAAAGTTTTCTTTGTGGTGATACAAACACCATTTTGCCATGATAGAGCCTCCACGGGAAACAATTCCGGTAACGCGGTTGGCTGTTAAATGGATGTAACGTAATAAAACGCCGGCATGAATAGTGAAATAAGAAACACCTTGTTCGGCTTGTTCTATCAACGTATCGCGATAGATTTCCCAAGTGAGATCCTCGGCCACGCCATTTACTTTTTCTAGAGCTTGGTAAATTGGTACCGTTCCAATAGGTACTGGAGAATTTCGGATAATCCATTCTCTGGTTTCGTGGATATTTTTACCCGTTGATAAATCCATTATCGTGTCAGCTCCCCAGCGGCAACCCCAAACTGCTTTCTCTACTTCTTCTTCGATAGTTGAGGTTACGGCGCTGTTCCCGATGTTAGCATTAATTTTTACCAAGAAGTTACGACCTACAATCATGGGTTCGCTTTCTGGGTGGTTAATGTTATTTGGAATAATAGCACGACCTCTGGCAACTTCGCTACGTACAAATTCCGGTGTGATTTTCCCCACCCCGGCCCTCCCCGAAAGGGAGGGAGTGTTCGCGCCCCAACTATTTCCTTCGTGTTGGTGTTGCATGGCCTTGGTTTGTTCGTTTATTAGCTCCAAGCGTTGGTTTTCACGAATAGCGATGTATTCCATTTCTGGTGTAATGATTCCCTGTTTTGCATAATACAATTGGGATACATTGGCTCCTTTTTTGGCACGCATGGGTTTGTGTAAATATTCAAAACGCAATTCGTCTAGTTTTTCGTCATTCAAACGCTTTTTTCCATATTCAGAAGAGATTTCAGTTAATTCTTCTACGTCATTACGGTCCAAAATCCATTGTTGACGGATGCGTGGCAATCCTTTTCGAATGTCTATTTCAATATTTGGATCGGTGAATGGACCAGAAGTATCATAAACTGTTACTGGCGGGTTTTTTTCTATTCTGCCGTTTGACATTTTAGTGTCTGATAATGCAATTTCTCGCATGGCTACTTTTATGGGATGAATGGTTCCGTCTACGTAAATTTTTGTAGAGTTTGGGAAAGGAGTTCTTGAGATTTTTTCTTCGTTATTCATTGTTTAGTAGTTTATGTTTTGATGAGTGTTTGTCTTCTGCTAGGGATAGTAATGGAAAGCCCGTAAAGTGGAAAGCCTCATAAAACAAGGATTAGTGAAGCGACCTTTAGGAAGCTTTGACTAAGACTATGTTTTATAGGATTGCAACTGCGGACTTGAAATGGATAGCCCGCCCGAGCAGCCAAACTATCCTCCTTGAGTTGCAGAGATGATGAGAATGTCGTCGGTTTCTTGTATAGGATGGCAATTCCAGTCAGATTTTGGAATCACAGTATTGTTGATGGCTACGGCAATTCCATTTTGTTTGATGGGAATTTCCAAGTCAAGAAGTGCCTGAACAGTAAGACTGTCAGTTGCAAATTGTTTTGTTTGATTGTTGATTTTGAGTTCCATTCCTTTTGAATTTAGTATAAGGTTATACTTTAGGAATGGCTACAGGAGTACATAAATGTACAAGGAAGTCATCTTACTTTTCCCTACGCTAGTATGAGCTAGATCAGGTTCAGAGGGTAATTCTCAGCCTACAATGTTGTAGACACCCCTAAAGTGTGAAACAAATGTAGGATATTTTTCTAGATGTAATTCTTAAATTTTGAAAAAAAAAGAAACTTTTTAAACTTGTTTTGTTATTGATTTTTAAAAAATCACTGTTTTTTCCAACAATCTGCTACATGATCATCAACCATTCCGGTTGCTTGCATGTGTGCATAAATTACGGTTGAACCAACAAATTTAAACCCACGTTTTTTCAAATCTTTGCTTATTTCATCCGAAATTGGTGTGGTAGAAGGAACTTCTTTTAAAGATTGCCGGTTATTTTGAATGGGTTGTCCATCTATAAATTTCCAAATGTATTTTGAAAAACTGCCAAATTCTTCTTGCACTTTCATAAAGGCAATTGCATTTGAAACTGTTGCACGAATTTTTAACTGATTGCGAATAATCCCTGCGTCTTGCAGCAATTCCTGGATTTTATCTTCGCTGTAAAGGGCAACTTTTTTATAGTCAAAATCATCAAAAGCTAATTGGAAGTTTTTTCTCTTTTTTAGGATTGTAATCCAACTTAGTCCAGCTTGGAAAGTTTCGAGAATCAGTAATTCAAATAATTTTTGGTCGTCATAAACTGGAACTCCCCATTCCTCATCATGGTATCTTTCGTAAATATCAATACCCACACACCATTTGCATCTTGTTTTTTCTTCCATGATCTATTCTATTTCTTCTGATAAATATTTTTTTATAATGTAGTGTCCCAAATAAATTAGCGGGGTCAATAAAATAGCTATTCCTAGTTTGAATGTGTAACCTGTCAATGCAGAACTGATAAAAGTATCAAAGTTAATTTTTCCGGGTAGCCAAAAAGCAATTCCAAGGACAATAAAAGAATCGAATAATTGAGAAATTATAGTGGAACCCGTTGCTCTGAGCCATATTTTATTATTTCCTGTACGGTTTTTAAAAAACCAAAAAATAGTTACATCAATCAATTGAGAAACTAAAAAGGCGATAATGCTTCCAACGATGATCCACATGCTTTGCCCAAAAACCATAAAGAACTGATCGTCGTTTACTGGGCTTATCCCTTTTGCTGCAGGAATGTTTATGGCTAAAAATAAGAGGATAAATGTATAAGCAATTAAACCGGCAGTGATTAAAGACAGTTTTTTCACTCCCTTTTCTCCAAAATATTCATTGATTAAATCGGTAGTCAGGAAAACAATGGGCCAGGGTAAAATTCCGATACTCATTACAAATGGACCTATTTGTATCAGTTTCCCTCCGATTAATTCAGCAGTAACGGCATTGGTTATGAAGATTCCGGCTAGAATAACGAAGACAAGTTCTTTTTTGGTTTTAAACATAGCTATTGGTTTGATTTCAAAATTAGGAATTTAATTTGAAATTTTAATTTTGAAATTTTTTTTCATTTTTTTTTAATATCAAAATATTGTAAAACAACTATTAGTATTCAAGCACAACATAATTTTATTTTAAGATTTTATCCACATATCTATTCTTATTTTTTTAGATTTTAACATAATCATAATTTACTGCAATAGTCATCAAACGAGACACAGTTTACGATTTGTATTTATACTATTTTAGACAATTTAGATTTTAAGGCAATGCAAAATCTTGGTCACAAAAAAAAGAGTACAACTAGTGTACTCTTTTTGTTTTATTTTAGTGTACTATATTAGAATCCACTTACATTTAATCGGCCGCCTGTTGCACATTTTCCTGAAAGTGATGCAGTAGGTGTAGCGCTATTCAAAAGTGCCCCTTTAATTTGCGCTGCGGTTGCTCCAGGATTTAATGATGCGTATAAAGCAGCTGCTCCAGAAACATGTGGAGTTGCCATAGAAGTTCCATTATAGCTAGCGTAGCTAGAAATATTCTGGCCCTTAGATCTTGTAGGAACTGTAGACCAAATTCCTGAACCAGGAGCACCAATATCAACAGATGTAGCACCATATTGAGAAAAACTGGACAAGGCTCCGGTACTTGTAATCGATGCAACTGCAATAACGTTTGCATTAGGGTAACTTGCTGGGTAACTTGGTGTAGCATCGTTGTTAGTTCCACTATTTCCTGCTGCAGCAATAAACAGTATTCCAGCAGAATTAGCTCTTTCAATTGCATCCTGAAGGGCTTGCGAGAATCCTCCTCCTCCCCAAGAGTTATTAGTAGCTACAATGTTTAAGCCTTGTCTTGTTTTTAAATTAGTGAAATAGTCAACTGCTTTTATTGCATTTGCCAATGTTCCACCTGTTCCGCCTAAAAATTTAGCATTTAGCATTTTAACGTTCCATACAACTCCAGCAACTCCTTTTCCATTGCCACCTACAGCTCCAATAGTTCCAGCAACATGCGTTCCGTGATCATCGTCAACTCCGTCAAAAACAGTATTGTCGTTTCCTGCAAAATCCCAGCCATACACATCATCAACAAGGCCATTCCCGTCATCATCTACACCATTTGCAGCCACTTCACCAGGATTTTTACCAGCATTTGCTGCAAGATCTTCGTGGTTATACATATAGCCTTCATCAATAATTCCAATATATACAGTTGCGGATCCTAACTTATTGTTTGCCCAAGCAACTGCTGCATTTGAACCAAACTGATTCGATGGAGAAGTTGTAGATCCAAACATTCCCCAAAGTGAACCACTAGTATAATAAGTGTCATTTGAAACTGCAAAATGATTGTATATCCAGTTTGGCTCTGCATACTCTACTCCTTGTAAATCTTTAATAAGCTCAATAGCTTCCATTGTGCCTAACTTTGAATTTACCAATAAAAGTTTTCCACTTGTGGTGTTTGTTTTAGCATTGGAAGTTTTCATAGAATTAGTGTTAATAACTTCTACTGTAGATCCTCCAATTAGAGATAAAATGTTTGCTGATGTTTTACCTCCAGTTTCTGTAGGTTTGAATTTAATAAGTAGTTGGTTCGGAACATAACTTGGTTGTACCTTGTTTTGTACTATTTCTGTTTGATTTAAATTTTCATCAGTACAAGAGGAAAATGCGAACAAGACTAGGGAGGCAATAAATAATTTCTTCATAAATTTGAGTTTTGGTTTTAAACGTTAAATGTATTAAAAAAATAGGGTAACTATAACTTTTTTGGTAAAAATATAAATAATTTTAGGTGATGGTCTTTTTATGTTGCATTTTTATGATCCGTGTTTTGAGGTAGGAATTTTCGTTTTGTATTTATAAGCTATTTAATTTAAATTGTTAGTGACTAATGTACACTGCATGAAGTTCAGTTTTTTATAATCTAATATGTTTAAGAGTTCTTTTTTAATGAATGAATCCGATAAAAAAAACCCATTTCAAATCTCTTTGAAATGGGTTATATATAAATCTGAAATCAAATATTATAATCTGAAATCAAAAAATCAATTTATCCTAGCGCCGCTCTTTTGAAACCGGTAACGATAAGATCTTTGTCTAAAGATTTCGCATAAGCAGCAACGCTCATTTTGTTGTCTTTGATATAATCTTGGTTTACTAAAGTATTGTCTTTAAAGAAACGAGCCAATTTACCTTTAGCGATATTGTCTAACATTGCTTCTGGTTTTCCTTCTTGACGTAGGATATCTTTAGCAATTTCGATTTCTTTAGCGATAGTTTCAGCATCAACACCAGTTTCGTCTAAAGCGATAGGAGACATAGCTGCAGCTTGCATAGCGATGTTTCTTGCAACTTCATCAGCACCATCTAATTTTGCAGATAAAGCAACTAAAGTAGCGATTTTGTTTCCAGAGTGGATGTAAGACCCGATAAAAGCACCTTCTAATTTCTCGAAAGTTCTAATTTCTAGTTTTTCACCGATAACTCCAGTTTGCTCTATTAATTTATCAGCAACAGTCATTCCGTTGAAATCACTCGCTAAAAATTCTTCTTTAGTATTGAAGTTCAATGCTGAATTAGCCATTTCAGTAGCCATTTTTACAAAGTTTTCATTCATACCTACGAAGTCAGTCTCACAGTTTAATGTGATAACTACACCAGCAGTTTTGTCAGCATTAACAACAGCAATTGCAGCACCTTCAGTAGATTCTCTATCTGAACGGTTTGCAGCTACTTTTTGTCCTTTTTTACGTAAGTTTTCGATAGCTAAATCAAAATCTCCGTCTGCTTCAACCAAAGCTTTTTTGCAGTCCATCATTCCTGCACCAGTGATTGTTCTTAATTTATTTACGTCTGCAGCAGTAATTGTTGCCATATTGTATATTTTTTTAAGGTTAAAAGTAAAAAATTCCAAGTTTCAAATCCAGTTTCCAATTTTATTAAATTATCAACTTTAGGTTTCTAATTTTTTATGGAGAGGAATTAAAACTTGGAATTAAATGTTTATTTATTCTTCAGTTGCAGTAGGAGCAGCTGCTTCAACAGCAGGAGCAACCTCAGCTACTTCAGCAGGAGCTACTACTTCTGTAGTTGCTTCAACTGGAGCATCACCTTCTTTGTCAGAACCTCTATCAGAAAGTCCTTCAACAATTGCAGCTGTTACTAAAGATAAAATTTTATCAATTGATTTAGAAGCATCATCGTTAGATGGGATTACGAATTCAACCTCTCTTGGGTCAGAATTGGTATCCACCATTGCGAAAACTGGAATGTTTAATTTTTGAGCTTCTTTTATTGCGATGTGTTCCGCTTTGATATCAACTACGAACAATGCAGCTGGTAGTCTAGACATGTCAGCGATTGAACCTAAATTTTTCTCTAATTTTGCACGAAGACGATCAACCTGTAAACGTTCTTTTTTAGAAAGGGTCATGAATGTACCGTCTTTCTTCATTTTATCAATAGTAGCCATTTTTTTAACAGCTTTACGGATAGTTACGAAGTTAGTTAGCATTCCACCAGGCCATCTTTCAGTGATATAAGGCATGTTTGCAGCTTTTGCTTTTTCAGCAACGATGTCTTTTGCTTGTTTTTTGGTAGCAACGAATAATATTTTTCTACCTGATGCAGCGATTTTTTTCAAAGCTTCATTAGCTTCTTCAATTTTTGCTGCAGTTTTATATAGATTGATAATGTGAATACCATTACGCTCCATATAGATGTAAGGAGCCATGTTTGGATCCCATTTTCTAGTCATGTGTCCGAAGTGAACACCTGCTTCTAGTAAGTCTTTAACTTCTACTTTGTTTGCCATTTTTGTTCTAGTTTACGTTCTGTTGATTAGCAATGCATAAATGGCGGTTTCCCGGCTATATACATTTAGATGCTAAACTATTTCCTACCTCAATAGGAGAGCAACAACAACTTTGTTTTTTAAATTCAATAATAAATGAACGATGTCTTGTCCTATTTGAACAAGACAGGTAATATTAACGTTTAGAGAATTGGAATCTCTTACGAGCTTTCTTCTGACCGAATTTCTTACGTTCAACCATTCTTGGATCTCTTGTCAATAAACCTTCTGGTTTCAAGATAGCTCTGTTTTCAGCATTTACTTCACACATAACACGTGCTAATGCCATTCTTACAGCTTCTGCTTGACCAGTTGAACCACCTCCGTAAACGTTCACTTTTACGTCAAAGTTGCTTACATTTTCTGTCATAGACATAGGTTGTAATACTTTGTACTGTAAAGTTGCAGTAGGGAAATAAGTTTCGAATGGTTTTTTGTTTACAACGATTACTCCCGTTCCTTCCGAAACGTATACACGTGCAACAGCGGTTTTTCTTCTACCGATTTTGTGAATTACTCCCATTACTTAAGATCGTTAAGGTTAACTGTTTTAGGTTTTTGAGCGCCTTGTTTGTGCTCTGATCCTACAACAACATTTAAATTTCTAAAAAGTTCAGCTCCTAATTTATTTTTAGGTAACATCCCTTTAATAGCTTTCTCTACTAATAATGCAGGATTTTTTGCTTGCAATACTTTAGCAGTTAAAGTTCTTTGACCTCCTGGATAACCTGTGTGACGAATGTAAGTCTTCTCGTCCATTTTGTTACCTGTAAGGTTGATTTTTTCTGAGTTGATAACGATTACGTTATCTCCGCAGTCCACGTGTGGTGTGTAACTTGGCTTGTACTTACCTCTCAAAATCATAGCGACTTTTGAAGCAAGACGACCTAAGTTGTGACCATCAGCATCTACAACAATCCACTCTTTTGTAACGGTGGCTTTGCTTGCTGATTGTGTCTTGTAGCTTAATGCGTCCATAATATATTTTTAATTAAACATTCCATCCCCTATAAAGGGGTTGCAAAAGTACAATTAATTATTTTAAATCCAAATACCTTAAATGATTATTTTTATCTTGTTTTGACTCTGATAATCAAATGTATATTTAAAATATTCCTCGAAGATTGAATTTAGAATTAATAGATAGTTGACTTATTAAACTAAACCGATATCATTTTTTATAATTATATTATACATTAATCATTTTTCAAAGGTAAATTTTATATTTTAATGGCTATTTTTGTTATTTATATAGTTAATATTATAATTATTTCTATCTTGTATTATTTTTTACATTATAAATTACAATAAATTTCTCCTTATGAAAGCCAAAGCAACATTAAAACAAATTGCAAAAGAACTTAATGTATCTGTTTCTACGGTTTCAAAAGCCCTTAATGACAGCCCGGAGATTAGTGAGTTGACAAAAATTAAAATTAAAGAATACGCAAAACTCAAAAATTACAAACCAAACATTATTGGTCTGAATCTTAAAAACAGAAAAACAAAAACGATTGGAGTAATTATACCTAACATTCTAAATTCTTTTTTTGCCAAAGTATTTAGTGGTATAGAAAAAGTGGCTGACGAAAAAGGATATAATGTCATAATGTGTATCTCCAACGAATCTTTAGAAAAAGAAGCCCATACACTTGAAATGCTAAGCAATGGGACTATAGATGGATTTATTTTATCGGTTTCTGAAGAAGCTCAAAAACTTCATGAATACAATCATTTCAAAGAAATTATTAATGACGGCACTCCCATAGTAATGTTTGACAGAACTGCCGAAGGAGTAGATTGTGATAAAGTCATTGTTGATGATTTTGATTCTGCTTTAAATTCTACACAACGTTTAATAGATTTAGGATGCAAGAATATTGCATTATTTTCTTCTATAGATAATCTAAGTGTTGGCAAGCTCAGAGCTGAAGGCTATCTAAAGGCATTGGAGAATAATAACATTATCTTTAATCCGAATTTAATCCTGAGAACAGATTCTGAAGAGGATTTAAACGAGAAAATTGAGAAGAATTTTGACAACAATACAATTGATGGAATTTTTGCGTTAGAAGAAAGTGACTCTGTGGCGGCATTGAAATTTGGTATTAAAAAAGGATATAAAATTCCAGAAGAGCTATCGATTATAGGCTTTGCTGATGGAATTCTTGCTTCAAGAAGACTGTCACCAAGCCTAACAACGGTAAGTCAGCACGGTATCGAAATAGGCGAGGTGGCCGCAAAATTGCTGATCAAAAGGCTGGAATCAACCGAAGAGAACATCCCGTACGAAACCGTTGTCATTAAAACTAAATTAAAAGAACGAGAATCAACACGGAAATTATAAAACATAAAAAAATCCATCAGTCAAAAAAGTCTGATGGATTTTTTCATTAAATCTGAATTTGGTTTTTCATCTCTTCAAATACTTACTAAACTCAATTAACTCAAATTTAATTCAAAATAATTTTTTCACTAAAAACAAGATCATCACCATTAACTTTCAAAATATAAACTTCTTTTTGAAGACGGCTTAAATCAATAGTTTTAAAATAAAATCAACAGGGTGATTTTTTTCATAAATTTGGTTGAATTCAATTATGGTTAGTTATTGCGACAAACTTAATTATTTTTATTCGATTTAAAAATCAACCGTTAAATCGTTCGAAATTTAACTTTTAACGGCAGTTATTGTTCTATAAAACAACAAAGCATTACCATCGGTAAGCAAGGAAATAAAATGGCAAATATGCAGCAAGCGACTGTACAGGTTATCTTTTTCCAAATGATGTTTTTCCGGCAACATCTTTAAAATTAAAGCATCATAATTAGAGGCATTCCCATTGAATTTATTGTTGAATGCGGTAATGAATTTATCCAACAAGGTTTGAATAATCTGATAACCCACGATTTCTTTCTCGATTACTTCCCTGCTTTGATAAATATTATTAACACTTATCTTGATAATATCATCCATTTGTGCCTTATACTTGCTTTTGTCCATAATGGCAAAAGGGAATTTGCCCTCCAGAATTAGTGCTTCATTTTCGATAAAAACTTTTACAGCATCATTGATTAAACTCCCAATGGCCAAGGCACGTAAATAACTTATGCGATCTTCTTTGGTTTCTAAAGTCTTATATTTAGAGGTATCTATACTGTCTTTTACTAATTTTATCAAATATTCCAAAGCAAAATCTTCGGAAACCAGACCTAAGTTAATTCCGTCTTCAAAATCAATAATGGTATAACAAATATCATCTGCTGCCTCAACTAAATAAGCCAAAGGATGTCTTTCAAAACCAATGTCGCTCCCTGATTTATTTGGAATCATTCCCATATCAGAAGCTACATCTTGAAAAAAAGTTTTATCCGTTTGAAAGAAACCATACTTCTTATCGGCAATATTTTTGGTTGGTTTTTTTGGCAGACTTTCTTTGGGATATTTCATAAAAGCGCCCAAAGTTGCATAGGAAATTCGCAGTCCACCTTCAATCCCTGGACGACTAGCCGTAAGAACAGAAAACCCATTAGCATTTCCTTCAAAATCAATTAAATCCTGCCATTCTTTTGGCGAAAGCTGATCTTTGTATTTTTGTCCGTTTCCAATGGAAAAATATTCGCCAATCGCTTTTTCTCCGGAGTGTCCAAAAGGCGGATTCCCAATATCATGCGCCAAAGATGCGGCAGCAACAATAGCCCCAAAATCATTCATGTGATAGCCATGAACTTCTTTTAGATGCGGATATTTTTCGATGATTTTTTTTCCTACCAATCGGCCTAAAGAACGGCCTACAACCGAAACTTCCAAACTGTGCGTCAATCTGGTGTGCACAAAATCAGTCTTTGATAACGGAATAACCTGCGTTTTGTCCTGTAAACTTCTAAAAGCCGCCGAGAAGATAATACGATCATAATCAACCTCAAAACCCAAGCGGGTGTCATCTTGTTCTATACGCAATCTTTTGCCTTTGTCTCCCTGACGTTTTAGTGATAAAAGTTGTTCCCAGTTCATCCTTTTGTTTTTGGTAATTAGAATGGGCTAATATAAAGAAAAGGTTGTGTTTAAAAGCAAAAAAGCGGTCTAAAATGACCGCTTTTTTATCTTTTCTTATTTCCTTATTCCACTGAAAATAGTTTCTTTTTCGCAACAAACTTGTGCTTTTTCACCACATAAGTTGCGGATAATGTATCATGCAATCCTCTTTCGGTTTTACCCAGAAATGAAAAAGGATCAATAGGGTTTAATCGGGATACGGTTCGTATCATAAAATTTTTAGTATTTGGTTTTGAGCCATCGACTCTTACCACCATAGTTTTGGTAAAATACTTGGCGAATGTTCTGGAGAAATACATCTCCGTAAATGCATAGTAAAAAAACAAGATAATAAGTCCAAAAAATAAATTCTCAATCAAACTCAATGATTTAACCCAGTTCGATGCCCCATAACTGTTCGTTACATTTCCAATTATATTTATGGTGGCTACTATACATACCGCGATGATGTAAATAATCAGTAAATCTATAATGAAATTCAGAAAACGTTCCCCTTTGGAAGCTAATAAATCATCTGTAATTGTGAATTTTCTATTTTCCATATTTAATGTTTTTGATTATTATAAAAAAGGCTTTAAGACCAACAATCTTCTCAAATATAGTGAATTATTTACAAATTTAAGAAGTAACTTCTTGATCTTTTAGTCCCGATTAAAGTGAAAATCCTTTTTATTTTTACTTTAAAAATAAAAAGATTGTAACGGAAAGCGGGAATTAGTTCCAAAAAAAAGCAGTTATCATTACAATAACTGCTTCAGATTTCTCCTTCGTCTAAATGACAATAGATTTATTTATCACGGATTTTCGACCAAAAATCAAAAATCGTTAATCATTATTCTAAAATCCTTAAGACCCACACATTTCACATTCGTCCGGACCAGCATTTTTAGCCAGCTCAATCATGGTTCTGTATTCTTCGGCAGACATTTCCACCGCAACAGATTCAACTGATACTGGTTGCTCAATTAATTCAATTGGCTCCGCTTTCTTATCGTTGTTCAATGTAAATTTAATCGCATCCACCGCAGCTTTTGTTCTTAAATAATACATTCCAGTTTTCAATCCGGATTGCCAAGCGTAGAAATGCATCGATGTCAATTTAGAATAATTCGCATTTTGCATAAACAAGTTCAATGATTGCGATTGATCCACAAAATAACCACGTTGACGTGACATATCGATAATGTCTTTCATTGACATTTCCCAAACCGTTTTGTACAATTCTTTCAAATCCTGCGGAATATTAAGGTCTTGAACAGAACCGTTATTTCGCATTAATTCCTGTTTCAATGTCTCGTTCCACAAACCACGTTCCACTAAATCGTGTAATAAATGCTTGTTCACGACAATAAATTCTCCCGAAAGTACTCGTCTTGTGTAAATATTAGAAGTATATGGTTCGAATGCTTCGTTGTTACCCAAAATTTGCGACGTCGATGCGGTTGGCATTGGCGCAACTAATAAGGAGTTTCTCACACCGTGTTCCATCACTTCTTTTCTCAATGAACCCCAGTCCCAACGTCCTGATAATTCCTCATCTTTCAATCCCCAAAGGTTATATTGAAATTCTCCTTGAGATATTGGCGAACCTTCAAAACTAGAATAAGGCCCTTCTTCTTTTGCCATTTCCATCGATGCAGTTACAGCAGCAAAATATAAGGTTTCAAAAATTTCCTGATTCAGCTTTTTAGCTTCGTCACTGGTAAAAGGCAAACGCAACAAAATGAAAGCATCAGCTAATCCTTGCACTCCAAGACCAATTGGTCTGTGGCGTTTATTAGAATTTTCTCCTTCTATTACCGGATAATAATTCCTGTCGATCACTTTATTCAAGTTTCTCGTCACCCGTTTTGTAACCGTATATAATAATTCATGATCAAATTTTCCATTGGCAACAAACATTGGCAAGGAAAGAGAAGCCAGGTTACAAACTGCAATTTCATCTTTGGAAGTATATTCCATAATCTCCGTACACAAATTCGATGAACGAATCGTACCTAGATTTTTCTGGTTTGATTTTCTATTAGCTGCATCTTTATACAACATATAAGGTGTTCCCGTTTCAATTTGCGATTCCAGAATTTTCTCCCACAATTCATGCGCTTTGATGGTTTTTCGACCTTTTCCGCGTTGCTCGTAATCAATGTACATCGCTTCAAATTCTTCGCCATAAACATCATACAATCCCGGACATTCATTAGGACACATCAAAGTCCAATAACTGTCTTCTTGCACGCGTTTCATGAACAAATCCGAAGTCCACATCGCGAAGAATAAATCTCTGGCACGCATTTCCTCTTTTCCGGTATTTTTTTTCAAGTCCAGGAATTCAAAAATATCCGCATGCCAAGTTTCGATGTAAATCGCAAAACTTCCTTTACGTTTTCCACCACCTTGATCTACATATCTTGCAGTATCATTGAAAACTCTCAACATAGGAACAATTCCGTTTGACGTTCCGTTTGTACCACGAATATAAGAACCTGTCGCACGAACATTGTGAATAGAAAGCCCAATCCCACCTGCTGATTGCGAGATTTTTGCCGTTTGTTTCAACGTGTCGTAAATCCCGTCAATACTATCGTCTTGCATCGCCAAAAGGAAACAAGAAGACATTTGAGGTTTTGGCGTACCCGCGTTGAATAAAGTTGGAGTTGCGTGTGTAAAGAATTTTTTCGACATTAAGTCGTAAGTCTCTATCACTGATTCCAAATCATCTAAATGGATTCCAACCGAAACACGCATCAACATATGTTGCGGACGTTCCACGATTTTACCATTTATTTTTAGCAAATAAGAACGTTCCAGCGTTTTAAAACCAAAATAATCGTAGTTGAAATCTCTGTTATATATCACATGTGAATCCAAAAATTCAGCATTTTTCATAATCACCTGATGCACTTCTTCAGACAATAAAGGCGCATCTTGTCCATTTCTCGGGTTTACATAATGAAACATATCGTTCATTGTTTCCGAAAATGATTTTTTTGTATTGGAATGCAAATTCGAAATTGCGATTCTCGCTGCCAATTGTGCATAATCAGGATGCGCGATGGTCATCGATGCCGCAGTTTCGGCTGCTAAATTATCTAATTCTGACGTAGAAACTCCATCATAAAGTCCTTCAATTACTCGCATTGCCACTTTCACAGCATCTACCAAATCATTCAAACCATAGCATAGTTTTTTAATTCTATCCGTGATTTTGTCGAACATTACTGGCTCTTTGTGGCCGTCTCTTTTTACTACGTACATACTTTTGTTTGTTTTTAAAACAGAAAATCCCTTCGCCGTTTTTCGTTATTTGTAATATGCTGAACTTGTTTCAGCATCTTTATTTGGAGCCATTTCCAGCTATCCGTTGCAATCTTTCTAGTCCTGAACTTGTTTCAGGATCCTGAAACAAGTTCAGGATTAGAAAGGATTTCCGCTACTATCTGGGCTAGTGCAACAGTAGTAGGAAGAAATTCAGTATAATTCAAACCATTCACAAAAAAGAAATGATAATGATTCAAGAAAAATTAAAAAAAATTAAAAATCTGCATCAAAAGATATTTTTTGAGCGTCACCGTCGGTATTCATAACCCCGGCTTTTTGATATTCGGCTACTTTCTTTTCAAAGAAATTTGTTTTCCCTTGAAGCGAAATCATGTCCATAAAATCAAAAGGATTAGAAGTGTTGTATTCTCTGTCGCAACCTAATTCAACCAACAATCTATCTGCCACAAATTCTAAATATTGTGTCATCAAAACCGCATTCATCCCAATCAAACTCACCGGAAGTGATTCGGTGATAAACTCTCTTTCTATATTTAAAGCGTCTACAATAATGCTTCTTATTCTTTCTTTTGGCACTTTATTCACCAAGTGATGGTTGTGTAAATGCACCGCAAAATCACAATGAACGCCTTCGTCTCTAGAAATCAATTCGTTAGAAAAGGTCAATCCTGGCATTAATCCACGTTTTTTCAACCAATAAATAGAACAAAATGCTCCCGAAAAGAAGATTCCTTCCACTGCTGCAAAAGCAATCAGTCTTTCGGCAAATGAATCAGACTCAATCCATTTCAAAGCCCAGTCTGCTTTTTTCTTAATCGCAGGAAAAACTTCTAAAGCGTTGAATAATTCATCCTTTTCAGCTTCATCTTTTACGTAAGTGTCAATCAGTAACGAATACGTTTCGCTGTGAATATTTTCCATCATGATCTGAAAACCGTAAAAGAATTTTGCTTCCGCATACTGCACTTCGTTCACAAAATTTTCAGCCAGATTCTCGTTTACAATTCCGTCAGAAGCAGCAAAAAAAGCAAGAATGTGTTTTACAAAATAACGCTCGTCATCAGAAAGCTTGTTATTCCAGTCATTCAAATCCTGAGACAAATCTATTTCTTCAGCAGTCCAGAAACTGGCTTCCATTTTTTTATACCATTCCCAAATATCATGGTGTTTGATAGGAAAAATTACGAAACGATTTTTATTTTCTTGTAAAATTGGTTCAACTTGCGCCATTATAAGTGTGTGTTTTTTGAGATTTTAACGAAATTCTGTGCTTTCTGTGGATTACAAAGATTGTAAAATATTGCGACTTATAAAAGCCAAACTTATCCACAATCGGCTTTAGTTTTTAACAAATGAGATAAAACGGAATATTTTTCGAGCCTTTTTCAATAAACTGAATATCAGTTCCTTGAAAAATAAAAAAGCGCGTAAAGTACCGTAAAATATAGGATTATAAAAATAAAAAACAAGGACTTTTTTAATTATTTTGAAATTATTTTTTCATGTCCAGTGCTACTTTTTCAAGCTCTGCATACCAGTCTTCTCCAAATTTTCTAATCAAAGCTTCTTTGACAAATTTATACACCGGCACCTCGAGTTCCTGACCTAAAGAGCAGGCCGGGTCACAAATATCCCACTTGTCATAATTGACAGCGGCAAACTCGGTAAAGTCTTTGACACGAATTGGGTAGAGATGACAGGAAACAGGTTTTTTCCAGTCAATTATTCCTTGATTATAGGCTTGTTCGATACCGCAAAGGGCCGTTTTACCATCAAAAATAACATAAGCACAATCTTTATTATCAATCAATGGCGTTTCAAGATCACCATCGGTACCATTTACCCAAGTTCCCTGCGCTTCAATTGCGGCAATTCCCTCTTTACGTAAAAACGGTTTAATCTTAGGATAGATTTCTTCCAAAATTTTTGTTTCTTCAAGACTCAACGGAGCTCCGGCATCACCATCTACACAACAGGCTCCTTTACAAGCTGACAAATTGCAAACAAAATCTTTTCCGAGTATGTCTTCTGAGACAATGGTTTTTCCTAATTGAAACATTATTTTGGGGTACTGTGATTATGACTGCAAAGGTAGTCAAAGTATATGGTAATTTTTTAGTTAAAACCCAACTTTAACCTTCTATAAAGCCGAATCTTCCAACGATAAAATCAGATCCAAATTGGACATTACACAGAAAATAGTAGCGGAAAATATTTTATATTAGTTTAAAAAAAGCTTAAAAATATCGGAATACCCTTGTTTTTTAACTGATAATATGCTAAAAAGTTTAACTTTACGACCAAAAAAAGACATGATAGGATTCGATATTAGAGAGATTGTAACCGTGAGTATGGTCCTTTTTGCAGTAATTGACATTATTGGCACTATCCCCATTATCATTGATTTAAGAGCTAAATTCGGACATATCGAATCAGAAAAAGCAACATTAGCTTCAGGAGCTATCATGATTGTTTTCCTTTTTATAGGTGAAGAATTTTTAAATTTAATTGGAATTGATGTTAATTCATTCGCCGTTGCAGGATCTTTTGTTTTGTTTTTCTTAGCATTAGAAATGATATTGGGAATACGATTGTATCGCGATGAAGCCGCCAGCTCAGCATCAATAGTACCAATAGCGTTCCCACTTGTTGCCGGAGCCGGGACGATGACCACTTTATTATCCTTGAAAGCGGAATTTCAAACTATTAATATTGTTATTGCCATTATTCTAAATATCATACTCGTATACATTGTTTTGAAGTCATCCGCAAGAATCGAAAAACTGTTGGGAGAGAACGGACTTGGAGTGATTAGAAAGACTTTTGGAGTGGTTCTACTGGCCATCGCTGTTAAATTATTCGCCGCGAATGTTAAAGGTTTGTTTGTGTAAAATAAATTTTCATAAATTTACCCCATAACGCAACAATGCATAAAAATATTTGATTTTTATTAAAATAATTTTTTAAATAAAAAATCTTAAATTTTTAATTAAAAAAACAAAAAAATATCATGAAAATCTTCACTAACATACTCGTGTTTTTAGCCCTAGCTTTAATCATATTTAATGTTACTTTACTTGATTTTAGCCATCCATTTCAGGGCAATAGTCTATATGCAATTATAGGTGTTGCAGCTTCATTATGTGCCGTTTTAATTCTTTTGATTTTTAGAATGTCTAAAAAAATTGAAGAAAAAATGAATGGCAAATTCTAACATGTTTGACATTTTAATTGTAGGCGGTGGCGTATCCGGAATGTCATGTGTGCTTGTTTTAGGTTCAGCCAAAAACAAACCTTTTGCCATTGATAAAAAGATTGGCATTTTCACCCACCAAAAAACATCCTCGCTTCAAGAAGCACTTTTCAATAATGCATATGGAATCGCTTCAGGTAAATTAGGATCTCATTTATTGACAGAAAGTATTCAACATCTTTCCGAAACCTATCCTCATGTCGCACAAATTCCAAATGAAAAAGTGCTGAAAATCGAGGGAGCGTTTCCGGAATTTATAGTTACTACAAACAAGAACACTTATAAAACAAAGACTGTTGTTATAGGTATTGGTTCGGCAAATACATTTGCGATTGAAGGTCTGATGGAATATATAGAACCGCACCAAAAATCACTTCCCGAAAAACAAAGAATTCAGCTAAGAAACAACGACCATAAAGTTGCAGAAGGAATTTATGTTATAGGAACTTTAGCAGGTTGGAGAAGCCAGCTAGCCATTGCTGCCGGAAGCGGCGCTGCGGTCGCTACCGATATTCTTACTTTATGGAATGGAGGCGTGCAAACTCATTCTCACGATAGCATCAGATAGTAGATTTCGGCTTGGATAACTAAAAATAACAGTAGATTTACATTTTTATTAAAATGTTTATATGTTATCACATTTATTAGGCCTGGCAAGACTTATCATTTTTATAGTATTTGTTTCCTTTTTCTCCTTGATTTTCTATTTCCTGCGTTTCTTTAGGAGTGAAGAAACCAACTCCAAGAAAGCGCTTGAATTACGCGATTTTTTGATAAGAGTGTCTAATTATATTTTAGGCATACGCACCATCGTTTATGGAGAAAGACCGAAAGTACAAGGATTAATTGTAGCTAATCATCGCTCTTACTTTGACCCAATCGTCATTGTTAATCATATACATGCTTTTCCTGTAGGAAAAAAAGAAGTGGAATCGTGGCCACTTATTGGTTACATCTGCAAAATATCAGGGGTGTTATTTGTAAACAGAAAATGCTCAATAAGCAGACAAGAAACAGCCGAAAAAATTCGAGAGGCTCTTGCAAAAGGATATTCTATCATTAATTTTCCAGAAGGCACAACAGATGATTTGCCAACCACTGTAGATTTCAATTATGGTTCATTTGTGATGGCAACAAAAATTAAAGCTGCAGTTATTCCTATAGCCATTGATTACAAAGAAAAAACAGATGCGTTTATTGGCAACGACACTTTTATTCCTCATTTTTTAAAATGTTTTGGAAAATGGACTACTGAAATCAAAATCACTTTTTTTCCGGCAATTCATTCTGAAGATGCCACTTATTTATTGAACACGTCTAAAAGCATTATAGATAAAGAACTACTGCGCTATAGAAAAGATTGGGACAGTGAAAATTAGTTGTTACTTTAAGATTAAAATGACATTCCTAAAAAGCAATTGCGAATTTATTTACTTTTCATTTTTAAAAACTGCTTTAATCATTGCATCTTCTTTCAATACAATTTCATAATAATATTTTTCTCCATATAATTGTCTCGCAAACTCAGCAGTAAGATATCGTTTTACCAAGGACTTGCTTTTGCCAAATTTTAAATCTAATCCGTTTTGGAAAATATACTTCTGAAAAGAATTAAAATACAAATCGGTCGCATTCATTTTAGATATGAATTGCTGAAAACTCAACCCTTTAAAAGCGTTTCTATTTTCATCTAATTGTTCGAAAACAAAATGACCAACAATGCCTGACTGTAACAAATAAGCCGTACTCTCACTGCCATGTTCCACTTCAAGCGGCACAAAAACATCAGGAACGATTCCGCCGCCGCCGTATACAATTTTACCTTTTTTAGTTTTAAACTTCAAAGTGTCAGAAACTTTTATACTGTCTTTATTGTACAATTCTCCATTTTCAAATCGCCCATCCGATTCTTTAAAATAGGCTTCATTGCCTTTTGAGTACGGTTTTTGAATCGAGCGACCCGTTGGTGTGTAATATCTTGCAATTGTCAATCGAACTGCGGAACCATCATCAAAATCCATTTCGCGTTGTACCAATCCTTTTCCAAAGGAACGTCTACCAACAATTGTTCCTCTGTCATTATCCTGAATGGCTCCTGCTAAGATTTCACTGGCAGACGCACTATTTTCATTGATTAGCACAAATACATTTCCACTTTCAAAACTTCCTCTTTCTGTTGCAAATGTTTTCTCTGTATTGCCTTTTTTATTTTTCGTAAAAACAATCAATTGTTTGTCTTTCAGTAATTCATCGGCAATAGCGATTGCTTCTTCCATATAACCTCCGCCATTGTCACGAACATCTATAATCAATGATTTTGCACCTAGCCGTTTCAAATTTAAAAGACCGGCATTGAATTCACCATAAGTAGTTTCGGCAAATCGATTTATTTTTATATAACCGGTATTATTCTTCAACAGCATCGATACATCAACACTTTTTAAAGGAATAACATCTCGCTTTACTTTTAATTTGATTTTTTTATGCTCTGATTTCCTGTAAACCGTAAGTTCTATTTCGGAACCTACAGTTCCTTTTAATTTAGCAAACAAACTGTCATTAGGCAATTTTCGTCCGTATAATTTTGTTTTATCAACATACAAAATCCGATCTCCCGCTTTTATTCCCGCTTTTGCCGAAGGGCCATTCTCAACGGGTTTTATTATAGCCACGGAATCATTGTACATATAAAAATTTACGCCAATACCTACAAAATCGCCTTTCATGCTTTCAATAACTTCCGCTTGCTCACTTGGTGGAATATATACGGAATGAGGGTCCAGTTTTGCCAGAATATTGTCAACCGTCAGATTTACAATTGAATCTGTGTTTACATTATCAACATATTCGTTATCAATAAAATCAATAAGTTTATTCAACTTATTTTTAGAATTGTTATTTGCAAAAAACTGATTTTGGTTACGGAAATTTAATGCATCGCCCAGGACAACTCCTAAAGCAAGAGTCACACCAATAATTATAGGCAGGTATTTATTATCGATTTTCATTTAAGCTAGATTGTCAATTAATGGTATCATGCGCACTTATATTATATCAAATTAGGCCTTTAAAAACCATAAAATTAAACAATAGAACACAGTCAATTTCATTAATTATCTAATTATTAACAACAAAAAATAAAATATAAATCACATTGGGTAATTAAAATCGTCTAAACTATCTGGACAATGACTCTAATGTGCATTTCTATTGCTTATCTAGTCAATCCATATGCCGTTTATACAACTTTGTTATTCTTCTAATATTGGAATATGCTCTACTTCTATTCCAGCTTTAATCAAAAACTGAATTCCGGAATCATCACGATATCCATTATGATACACCACTCTTTTTATCCCTGATTGATGAATTAATTTACTGCATTCTTTACAAGGCGAAAGCGTAATATACAAGGTAGCTCCTTCACATGATTGAGTGGATCTGGCCACTTTCAGAATAGCATTTGCTTCAGCATGCAAAACATCCCAGCGTGTTAAACCTTCCTCGTCTTCACAACAATTTTCAAAACCAGACGGAGTTCCATTGTATCCGTCAGATATTATCATACGGTCTCTTACAATGATTGCGCCCACTTGTTTTCTTTTGCAATAGGATAAAAGTCCCCATTCTGTTGCAATTCTAAGATAAGCTTTGTCGTATTTATTTAATTTTATTGATTCCATTTTTTTATCTAATCCAAATTTTACTATCTACTATCATTGGCAGAACCACTCCTATTATAAATGCGGACATCACCAAAGTCCAATCTCTTTTAGAAAATCGGAAAACAGTTTGTACAATATAAGATAGAATCAAAACTACAAAAACGACTACAATTTGAGCTGCTTCAATTCCCAATGCAAATTCTCCTAAAGGTATTAATTTCGAACTGGGAGATCCGCCCAGAATTGATTTGAAATAATTTGAAAAACCCAAACCATGAATTATCCCAAAGAAAAGCGTGATGAAAAATACCAGATTTATACTCTCTTTTTTACTTGATTTCCCAGCAGTAAAAAGATTAAACAAAGCCGTTATTAAAATGGTTATGGGAATTAATAACTCTACCACATTTACTTTAATGGCAATTATTCCAAATATGGATAATAACAAAGCCAAAGTGTGCCCTATTGTAAACATTGACACCAATAACACTATTTGTTTCCAATCCTTGAAAGAGAAAGGAACGGCTAAAGCTATTAAAAACAAAACATGATCGTAAGCATGAATATCCAAAACATGCTTTAATCCTATTTGAAAATAAATCCAAAATTCTGACATAGGTAAATAATTTGGTTGAGATTGGGGCTGTAAACTTACGATTAATTTTGAAAATGATGGATTTGAAGAAATAAATCATCCCTTAAAAAGTTAAATTCCATAAAAGAAAATTAATAAGAAAATTAAAATCAATAAATTTAAAAATAGATTTATCTTTGTAAGATAAAAAATTATAATTATGTCATTTTCAGATTTATTTGATAGCGAATTTAAACAAAGAAATAAAGGTCACTTTTCAGCTATTGTTCGTGTGGCACTTGCCGATGGAAAATTTGCTCCAGAAGAAAAAGCGTTTTTGGACAAACTAGCTTTAAGACTAGAAATTTCTCCGGCAGAATATGCAGAAATTTTAGAAAACCCATTAAAATATCCTATCAACCCTCCTTATTTGCATGAGCAAAGACTAGAGCGTTTGTTCGATTTAGCACGAATGGTCCATGTAGATCACCACCTAGGAGATAAGCAAGATCTTTTGTTGAGAAAAATTGGATTAGCGTTAGGCTTTCCTCCTGAAAATGCAGACTACATCATTGAGAAAGCGATGATATTGGTAGACGAAAAAGTAGATTTAGACACTTTTGTCACCGAAATGTTGAAACATTCATAAACAAAAAAGCTTCCACCATTGGCGGAAGCTTTTTTTATACTTCTTATTTTAGTACTTGCTTAATTTTGCTTTTTGCATAAATTCCTCTGCTTTTTCTACCATATTATAGCTTCCGCAGAAAAAAGGAACCCGTTCATGCAATTCCGTTGGCATTATTTCCATTATACTTCCAAAACCATCCGAAGCTTTTCCACCCGCTTGTTCTACGATAAAAGCCATTGGATTACATTCGTACAACAAACGTAATTTCCCATTTGGAGCTTTAGAACTTGTAGGATAAATATATATTCCGCCTTTTATCATATTTCTATGGATATCAGAAACTAAACTCCCTATGTAACGCGAAGTATAAGGTCTTTCGCCTTCTTCCAGCTGACAATATTTAATATAATCTTTTACACCTTGTGGAAAATGAACATAATTCCCTTCATTGATAGAATAAATATTCCCATCTTTGGAAAATTGCATATTCGGATGAGACAAATAAAATGTCCCAATTGCCGGATTTAACGTAAACCCATTTACCCCATGTCCAGTGGTATAAACCAACATTGTTGACGTTCCATAAATTACATATCCAGCAGCAACCTGATTAATTCCTGGTTGTAAAAAATCTTCAATTGTCACCGGCGTACCTATTGGAGTTACCCTTCTATAAACAGAAAATATTGTTCCTACCGATACATTTACATCAATATTTGATGAGCCATCAAGAGGATCCATTAAAACTACATACTTATTGTTGTGGCTTTTGTCGCTTCCTTCTACAGTGATGAAGTCGTCATTTTCTTCTGAAGCGATGCCACACACAATTTCTCTATTTATCAAAGTTTGGATAAAAACTTCATTGGCATATACGTCCAGTTTCTGCTGGTCTTCCCCTTGAATATTTTGTTCCCCGGCAGCACCAATTATATCAACCAGTCCTGCTTTATTGACTTTATAGTTGACCACTTTAGCAGCCAGACGGATTGAATTGATAATTCGGGATAATTCACCTGAAGAATATTGAAAAGCATTTTGGTTTTCGATGATAAACTCACCTAGTGTTTTGTTGCGTTCTTCCATTACGAAATCGTTGTAGTTATTTTGAAGTCACAAATATCGGTTTTTTTGTGAAAATGATTTGAATAATATTTACTTAGTTTATCACTATTGTATATTTGCTTTAAAAATTGCCGAATTTTAATCTAAAAAGCTTTATTTTGATCAATTGAAAACATTAAAAATAAAAATTTATGAAATGAGCAATGTAGGTGGTTAATGCTAACTCCTATGAAATTATGCAAATTCCATATTCCAAAAAAATAAATACATTCCACTATGAACATTAGAAAAGGAAAACCAGAAGACATGTCGGCCGTTTTAGGCCTTATTCAAGAATTAGCAGACTTCGAAAAAGAACCAGATGCAGTTCTTGTAACTGTCGATGATTTAGTTCGCGATGGTTTTGGTACCACTCCTTTATTTCATGTTTTTGTAGCCGAAGTTGAAGCCGACCCGAGCGATAGCGAACAGGCGAAGCAAATAGTTGGTATTGCTTTATATTATTATCGTTATTCTACCTGGAAAGGAAAAATAATTCATCTGGAAGATTTAGTGGTAAAAGATAAGATGAGAGGCACAGGATTAGGCTATGCTTTGTATTCAGAAATTATTAAACAGGGCAAAAGAGATAATGTTCGAAGAATTGACTGGCATGTTTTGGACTGGAATACACCGGCAATCGACTTTTATGAAAAATCAGGAGCAAAAGTGCTGAAAAATTGGTATTTGGCACAGATGGATGAAGACGGAATCAACTATTTCGTAGATAATAGGTTGAAATAAAATTAGAAAAATTTTTGTTTAAAAAAATATGAAAGTATTCAAATTTGGTGGCGCTTCTGTTAAAGATGCCGAAGGAATAAAAAATGTTTATGACGTTTTACAAAAAGTAGGTTATGAAGACGTACTTTTGGTGGTCTCTGCTATGGGGAAAACTACAAATGCGCTGGAAGTGGTCATTAAAAATTATTTCGAAAAATCGGCCGAATTAAATTCTTCGGTTCAAGAAGTAAAAAAATACCACAATCAAATCTTAATGGATTTGTTTGAAGACGAAAAAAACGAAGTTTTCAATGCTGTAAATATCCAATTTTCTGATTTAGAATATTTTTTGGCTCATAATAAATCTCCAAATTATAATTTTGTTTACGACCAAATTGTAAGTTACGGTGAGTTAATATCGACCACTATTTTAAGCCATTTCATGAGTTTTATGGGAATAAAAACACAATGGCTGGATGTGCGTAATTTTATAAAAACTGATGCCAATTATAGAGATGCGGAAGTAGATTGGGAATTGACACAAAAAAATATTTCCAAAAATGTAAAAAGAAAAATTTTGAACATAACTCAAGGATTCTTGGGTTCTGACGCAAATAATTTTACCACCACTTTAGGCCGTGAAGGTTCTGATTACACCGCAGCTATTTTTGCGTATTGTTTAAATGCAGAAAGTGTAACGATCTGGAAAGACGTTCCGGGAGTTATGAATGCTGACCCAAGATATTTTGAAAACGCGAGTTTACTTAATCAAATCTCGTATCGTGAAGCTATCGAATTAGCGTTTTACGGTGCTACCGTTATTCACCCAAAAACTTTGCAGCCTTTACAAAAAAAGGAAATTCCTTTGTTTGTAAAGTCGTTTACAAACCCATTGTTGCCGGGAACTCGGGTTGCCAAAGGTGCTGATTTAGAGCCTTATTTACCTTGTTTTATTGTCAAAAGAAACCAACTTTTGATTTCGCTTTCCTCGATAGATTTCTCTTTCATTATGGAAGAAAATATCAGCGAAATTTTTGCTTTGTTTCACCAATTCAAAATCAAGGTAAACTTAATTCAGAATTCTGCCATTAGTTTTTCAGTTTGTGTGGAAGATAAATTTGGCAATTTCAAAGCCTTAAATGCGATTTTGTCTAAAAAATTTAAAGTCGATTTTGACGAGAATGTTACTTTATACACGATTAGACATTTCAATGATAATGCGGCACAAACCGTTGAAAAAGATAAAATAGTTTTGTTAAAACAAGTGAGTCGGGATACTATGCAAGTAATTACCAAAGAATAAGTTATATATTTCTTACCAGAAAAATGGAAGTCCCACTACGGCTTCCATTTTTCATTTATATACCGTTCTAAAAATCACTTTCTGACTCTCAATAATCAAAAAAATCACAACCGCCGATTTCACAATTATAAATACTACTTTTGATGCTTTCGAGTTATTGTATTTATGTTGAAAAAATTACTTTTCTGGCTGGCCATCGGTTGTTTTTCTGGACTGCAGGCCCAGGAAACCAATTCATTATACAAAACCAAAAAATTACTTGCTTCTCGCGATACAATCCATCTTGAAAGTGAAGGTATCAATTCTAATTTTTTTGAATTGCTTGACGCCAATGGCAAATCGATTGACACTTCATTTTATAAGATAAACTTTCAAAAAGCCACCTTATTTCTTAACGAAAATTATCTAACTCCTTCTGATTCCTTAACGATTAATTATCTCAAACTACCTGAAATTCTGACTAGGGAATACCGCATTTACGATCCAAGTCGAGTGGTAAGTAACGAAGCCGCTTCAGGAAAATTATATAAAATTGAGCCGGAAGCGGAGAAAAAAAATATTCCTTTTGACGGATTAAATACTTCTGGAAGTATCACCCGTGGAGTAACTATCGGCAACAATCAGAATACTGTTTTAAATTCAAATTTAGATTTACAAATCACCGGAAAACTATCCGAAAAAGTCAGCCTTAGAGCCTCCTTGCAAGACAGCAACATCCCTCTACAAAATGGAGGTTATTCCCAAAAACTAGATCAATTCGACAATGTCTTCATGGAGATATTCAGCGACAAATGGAATATCAGAGCCGGAGATATTTTTCTTGAAAATAAAAAAACACAATTCCTGAATTTTAATAAAAAAGTACAAGGGCTGGCAACCAGTTTCGACTTTGGAACGGAAGACAGTAAAACCAATGTTTTTGCATCGGCGGCACTTGTCAAAGGGCAATATGCCAAAAGTAATTTTACAGGACAAGAAGGCAATCAGGGGCCATATAAACTAAAAGGACAAAATGGTGAATTATATGTTCTTGTTATCTCCGGTTCAGAGCGGGTTTATGTAAATGGAATTTTGTTGAAACGAGGAGAAAATAATGATTACACCATTGATTACAATGCGGGAGAAATCGTATTTACGCCCCTTTTTACTATTACTTCCGAAATGCGAATTGCGATAGAATACCAATATTCGGATAGAAATTACACTCGATTTATTACTTACGTCGGAGCCACTCATGAAAATGAAAAATGGAGTTTTGGCAGTTCTTTATATTCAGAAAATGATTTGAAAAACCAACCTTTACAACAAAATCTCTCTAAGGAACAGGCACAAATATTAGTAAATTCAGGAGACAATACGGATCTGATGGTTGCGCCTTCTGCTTATCCAGACAACTATTCAGAAAACAAAGTGCTCTATAAAAAAACCATTGTCAATACTAAAGAAATCTTCGAATATTCAAATAATCCTCAAGACGAATTATTCAACGTTAGCTTTAGTTTTGTTGGAGCAAATAAAGGAAATTATATTTTGACAAATTCGGGGGTTAATGGTAGGATTTACGAATACATTGAGCCAAACGACTTTCCGCAAGGAAATTATGAACCCGTAATTCAATTAGTAGCACCTACGAAAATCCAAGTCGCCACCTTCATAGGAAAATACAAACCCACAGAAAAAACAGCCGTTGATTTTGAAATAGGAGTTAGTAACAATGACAAGAATTTGTTCTCTGCCATAGATGACAGCAATAATAAAGGTCTTGCAGGAAAAATAAATGCAAAACAACGCTTGTTTTCAAAAAAATGGAACATTGATGCTTTTGCCAATTATCAATTTGTACAGAAAGATTTCAGGTCAGTTGAACGACTTTATACTATTGAATTTGACAGAGATTGGAATCTGGGAACTACCGCAATTGGCAATCAAAGTTTTTTGGTTTCAGGCTTAAATTTTATTTTGAATGAAAAAGAGAATTCTCAAAATAGAGGATTGCTGACCTATCAATTTGAAAAACTGGATTTTTCTAAAAGTTTTTCTGGGAGCAGACACATTCTAAACGGTTTACTACGTTTGAAAAATTGGACAGTACAAAACCAAGGAAGTTTTATGAAAAGTGACGCCTTGGTATCTTCATCCAAATTCCTTAGAAATCAAGCCCAAACTCGGTATCATTATAATAAAAACTGGATTGGAAGCAGTTTGCGATTGGAGGACAATCAAGAAAAAGATAAAACTACCAATCAATTTTCGGCTTTAAGCCAAAGATTTACAGAATATGGCTTTTTCGCAGGTCGTGGAGACAGCACTAAAGTTTTCGTAGAGTTGGGCTATTTAAACCGAAAAAATGACAGTTTGCAGTCCCGAAACATCGGGAGTGTTTTGCAAAGAGTAAATAGCTCACACACTTATTTTTTGAAGTCTAAATTGATTCAAACTAACAAAAGTGATTTGTCAATTTATATAAATTACAGAAAATTGGATTTTGTAGATTCCACTAAAAAAAGAGAGTCTTCCTTGAACTCCAGAATGATATACACCGATCGTTTTTTTAATCAATTAATTCAAACCACAACCGTTTACGAAACCATATCAGGAAGTATTCCTCAACAGGAATTTACTTATCTGGAAGTTCCTGCAGGTCAGGGAGTGTATACTTGGAATGATTATAATGCCAATGGAATTCAGGAATTACAAGAGTTTGAAATCGCACCATTTATAGATCAGGCTAAATATATTAGAATTTTCCTGCCCAATCGAATTTATATAAAAACACATCAAAATAAGTTTTCGCAATCGGTTACACTAAACCCAAATCAATGGCAAAACGAACTTGGATTAAAAAAACTGCTATCCTATTTTTATAACCAAACGGCATTTATAATCGACCGAAAAACAAAAAGCGAAGGCGATAATTTCGAATTAAATCCTTTTAGTTCTTCGGATGAAAATGTCTTAGGATTAAATTCCAGTTTTAGAAATAGTTTGTTTTACAATCGTGGTAAACAAAATCATTCCATCACCTATTCTTATCTGCAAAATCAAACAAAAAATTTATTATCGATAGGTTCTCAAGAAGCCAAAAACAGCTCGCATCAGCTTCAATATACTCATTTATACAAGAAAAGTTGGTTGTTCAATTTTTTTGGAAAAACAATTCAAAGCTCAATTGCATCAGAAAATTTTCTTGAAAAAAATTATGAAGTAAATGGATATCAGTTAGCTCCAAAAATCAGCTATTTATTTTCTAAAAACACCAGTTGCGATTTATTTTATGAATTGCAAAACAAGGAAAACCAAATTGGAAATTTAGAAACATTATTACAAAATCGCTTAGGAACTTCCTTTTCTTATGCCAGCGATAAAAAATTTACCATGAATGGCGAAATATCTTTTTATCAAAATAAATTTATTGGAAATGAGTTTTCGTCCGTAGGTTTTCAAATGTTGGAAGGACTTCAAACCGGCCAAAACTTGACTTGGAGATTTCTTCTTCAGAAAAACTTGACACAATTCTTAGACATAAATTTAAACTACCAAGGCCGAAAAAGCGAATCCAGTCAAACTATTCACACTGGAAGTATCCAGTTAAGAGCTTACTTTTAGATACTTAACTTAATTATTCAGAATAAAATTACTAAATTTATTAATAATTAGACTCCATAATTCTAACTTTAAAAACTAACGTCATGAAAAAATTATTGTTGTTATTTTTTGTAATTATTTTATCCGGAAACTTTTACGGACAAGAAACTGCCGCTGAAAAGAAAAAAGCTAAAGCCAAAATAGAGCAAGCAGCGAAAGACAAAGCGGAAGCGAAAGCTAAAACTGCAAAAGCAGAAAGTAAAGCTAAAGAAGCAAAAGAGAAAATTGCGAAAGCAAAAAGCGACTTGAAAGCTAAAGATAAAGCGGAAGCAAAAGACAAAACTGCCACAGCAGAAAGTCAAGCTAAAGAGGCCAAAAAGAAAGTTGCTGAAGCGAAAAGTGACGTAAAAGCAAATGCAAAAGAAGAGAAGCAAAAGGTTGCTAAAGCAAAAAGCAACGTGAAAACTATGGCTACAGAAAGTAAAGACAAAGCAGCGAAAGCAAAAAGCGATTCAAAAGCAAAAGCTGCAGAGGTCAATGAAAAAGCTATTAAAACGCAAAAGAAGGCGGAGAAAATTAAAAAAGAAACTACCACTGCCAAAACTAAAAAACCTGCAGCAAAACTTAAAGAAACTAATGAAAAAGCTCCGAAAGTACCAGATAGAGTTACCGGAGAATATAACGGCAAAAAAGTGTATACGGGTCCACGAGGAGGAAAATACTACATCAATTCAAACGGTAACAAAACCTATATCCAGGAATAAATTTACCTCAAAAACCAAAAAAAGAGACTGTCAAAAAAATGGCAGTCTCTTTTTATTTAGAACCTAAAAAGAACCAAAATAAATAGATAACTTAATAGTTTGGTAATGATTTACAAATATAAATAATCCGCTAGTTTATGTATCTTTCCCAATAAAACAAACAGATACATCTACCAATGGATTTGAATTCATACAGCAAGACTATTTTGATTGCTCCATTAAATTGGGGCTTGGGACATGCTACACGATGTATTCCAATTATAAAGGCTTTACAGGATAATAACTATATTCCCATAATTGCTTCTGATGGTATTGCACTTGAAATTTTGCGAAAAGAATTCCCTTATTTACGATTCCTCGAATTACCGTCTTACCAAATAGAATATGCCAAAAACGGCAAAAATTTTAAATGGAAATTATTTAAAAATTGCCCGAAAATGATGGAAGCAATTTGGAAAGAGAAAAAATTAGTCAAAGAATGGATTAAGAAATATGATATTGATGGTATTATATCGGATAACCGACTAGGAGTTTTTAGCAAAAAAATACCTTCTGTGTTTATTACGCATCAGTTGAATGTGATGACAGGAAATACCACTTGGTTAACAAGCAAATTACATCAATATATTATAAAAAAATATACTACATGCTGGGTTCCAGACTTAGAAGAAACATCAAATTTGACAGGCAAGTTAGGCCATCTAGAGAGAAACAATCTAAATCTTAAATACATTGGTCCTTTAAGCCGTTTGCACAAAAAAGAAACGAAAAAAAAATATGATTTAATGATCATTCTTTCCGGACCCGAACCGCAAAGAGGACTGCTGGAAGAAAAGTTAAAAAAAGAAATTTTACGATATCAAGGAAAAATTATTTTTATAAAAGGCATTGTTGAAAAAGTTCAGAAAAATGAGGAAATAGAAAATGTTACGTATTTCAATTTCATGAATACACGTCAACTCGAACAAATTTTTAACGAAAGTGATCTGGTATTATGCAGATCTGGATATACCACAATTATGGACTTGGCAAAACTGGGTAAAAAAGCTTTTTTTATTCCTACTCCGGGGCAATATGAACAGGAATATTTAGCAAAAAAACTACAAGAAGAAGGATTTGTTCCTTATGCGGAACAAGATGATTTTAAAATAGAAAATTTACTTGAAATCGAACATTATAAAGGGCTTCCGCAAATGGAAACAGAATTGGATTGGAAATCATTATTTCAGATTTTCGAAGAGAAATAATGGCGTTTAACATCACTCGGTGTTTACTCCATTTTGTACTGAATAAAAAAACACACTAATACTACTTCTTCGAAGGTATATTTAGTGTGTTTTTTCTATTAAACATCGTTAGGCTGAAACGACTAACTATCGGATTTCTTATCACCAAATTTTTCGTGTTTGATAATTTTGGCATTAATCATAAAATAAACGTATTCAGCAATATTAGTACAATGCTCAGAAATACGCTCTAAATGTTTTAATACAATAACAAGATTTGTCCCTGAAACAACCGCTTTTGAATTAACCTTCATTTCATTGATGATATTGTGAATCGCATCATCACACTCATTTTTTATAGTATTGTTTAAAATAAAGATCTCTCCAATACAGTTTTCACTACGAGTCAGGAAACATTCATTGGTTTTTATGGTAACAATCTCTACTTGTCTGGCAAGATCTGCAATGTTAAACTTAACGATCAGGTCGTGTTTGTCTTTAATATTTTTGGATTTTTTTATAATGCTAATCGCCAAATCTCCTATGCGTTCTATCTCGTTACTAATTTGCATCGCCGACATAATAAAGCGTAAATCAGAAGCAACAGGCTGTTGTAAAGCAAAAATGCTTTGACAAATTTCATCGATTTTTACATCAAGTTTGTCAATTTTATTTTCTGTTTTTCTTACTTCTTTCCCTTCTGATACAGGTTCTGAAAGTAATGCTTTTACAGATTCTCCTACTTGATTTTCCGCTAAAACACCAATCTTTTCGATTATATTTTTAAGTTTTTCTAATTCTATTTCAAAGTGTGACGCCATGTTTTTTCTCAATTTAAGTATTAAAAGATTAAAGAATTTAAAGATTTAGAAATTTCCAACTAAGGCCTTTTAGGCCTTTAAATCTTTCAATTTTACAATTTTTAAATTATTTTTTATCCAAATCTACCTGTAATGTAATCTTCGGTTTGTTTTTGCTCAGGTTTTGTAAATATAGCATTAGTTTTACCCATTTCTATCAACTCTCCCAGATAAAAGAATGCGGTATAATCACTTGTTCTTGCCGCTTGTTGCATGTTGTGTGTAACAATAATTATAGTGTACTGCTCTTTTAATTCATGAACTAATTCCTCTATTTTTGATGTAGATATAGGATCCAACGCACTTGCAGGTTCATCCATCAGAATAATATCCGGGCTTACCGCCAATGTTCTTGCAATACACAAACGTTGTTGCTGTCCACCAGAAAGTCCCATTGCTGAATCGTCCAGTCTGTCTTTTACCTCATCCCAGATCGCTGCTTGTCGCAATGAAGTTTCTACGATTTCGTTTAACTGTGCTTTGTCTTTTATCCCATTGATTTTTGGACCGTAAGCGATGTTCTCATAAATAGATTTTGGAAATGGATTTGATTTTTGAAAAACCATTCCTATTTTTTTTCTAATATTGACAACATCAACATCCTTATTATAAATATCAACGCCTTCCACAAGCATATTTCCTGTAATTTTCACATCAGGAATAAGATCGTTCATTCTATTGATACATCTTAAAAAAGTCGATTTACCACAACCGGAAGGGCCAATTAAAGCGGTTACTTTATTAGCAGGAATCAGCATCGAAATTTCCTTTAATGCTTTTTTTTCGCCATAGTATAATGATAAATCATTAACCTGTATTTTTATATCTTTCATGTGTATTTATGTTATATCTAAAGTATAATTTATTAGTCAGATTTCAAATTATTTTGCTCTTCTTCTAATTCTGGATCTAATAATTACGGCTACTAAGTTTAATGATAAGGTAAGGATTAACAATACTAAAGTTGTAGCAAACTGAATAGGCATTGTTTTTTCAACATCGGAAGATTGAGTTGACATGATATAAATATGGTACCCCAAATTCATAAACTGATCACTCAAAGACTCCGGCAAAGTAGCTAAATAATAAGCCGCTCCGGTAAATAAAATAGGCGCTACTTCACCGGCACCTCTACTCACCGCCAGAATGGTCCCGGTCATGATTCCCGAAATGGATCCCGGAAGCACAACGTTTTTAATGGTTTGCCATTTTGTTGCCCCCAAAGCTAAACTAGCCTCACGCAACTCCCGAGGAATTGTTTTTAGTGCTTCTTCAACAGAAACAATAATTACAGGAAGTGTCAATAATGCCATCGTAAGACTTGCCCAAAGAATATTGGGTTGCCCCCAATGCAATTGTCCTGCATTAAAAGTTTTATCTATTCCTCCACCAACAAATTGAATAAAAAATCCAAGTCCAAATAAACCAAAAATAATCGAAGGCACAACGGCTAATGTTCGAATAGAGAATCGAACTGCAGCTGCAATTTTTGAATTTTCTTTAGCGTATTCCGTTAAATAAATAGCGGTAATAGTTCCAAAAGGAACCGCTGCGATTGACATGACAATAACCAATATAAAAGTACCAATTAAAGCAGGAAATATTCCTCCTTCGGTCATTCCATTTGTTGGAAATGAACTGATAAATTCCCATGAAAATTTTCCACGCCCTTCATAAATAATAATACCTAAAATAATAAAAAGAACGGTTATAATCAAAAGAACTGCAACTTGAGTAATCCCAATAATAAATTTTCCTTTTACATCTACACCCTTTTTTTTGTTTAAAAAAAACCGGTTTTCTGTTTCGTTAATAGCTGTATTCATGATTTATTTACCTTGAAATTTTTTGATTAATTTACCTTTTACATAAAATTCTGCAACGGCATTTAATGCAAATGAAAAGATGAAAAGCAATGATCCTATGAAAAATAAGACACTGTAATGGGTTTCTCCAAAAACTGTCTCTGCCATTTCTGAACCAATTGTTGCTGCAAAAGTACGTACACTCTCAAAAGGATTTGCTGACAATAGTGCTGCATTTCCAGTTGCCATAAGAACAATCATCGTTTCTCCAAAAACCCGACCAATTCCTAAAAGTAAAGCGGCAAAAATTCCTGGTGTAGCTGCAGGCAAAATGACAAAAAAAGCAGTTTGCCACTTACTTGCTCCCAGCGCTAAACTTGCTTCCGTATATGTTTTTGGCACTGCTGAAAGCGCATCTTCTGAAATGGTATAAATGATAGGAATTGCAGCCAGAGCCATAGCAACTCCACCAATAAAAGCATTTAATCTTGATTCATATCCAAATATATCTTGAAAGAAGGTAGCCAAAACCATTAATGCAAAAAAACCAATAACTACTGACGGGAACGCAGCCAGCATTTCAATGATAGGCTTGATAATCTCTTTGGTTCTTTTTGACGCAAAACAAGAGGTATAGATTGCCGCTAATATTGCAATAGGCCCAGCGATAAGCATAGCGATTATGGTCACTTTTAAAGTTCCTATCAACAAAGCTAACAAACCAAATCTTGGGTTTTCAGAAACTGGCACCCATTCTGTAGTTAAAAAAGTATTCCATGTTTTATCAGCACCTTCATTATTACTTCCTACTACTTCTTTCATTTCATCTGAAGAGTCTGTAATGATTGGTTCTGCTATTACATCGCCATATGTTTCGGGTTTTAAATCCTCATTAGTGACAGGCTCTGAACCATAAGTCTCCGGTTTCAAGTCTTCATTAGTGACAGGCTCTGAACCGTATGTTTCCGGTTTTAAATCTTCTGTTGGTTCCGCTCCATAAGATTCTGGTTTAGAATCTGAATTAGGAGTAGCTTCCATTTCCGTTTTTGCTTTTTCGGTTGAACCAAAATTAAAAATTGGCAGTGTTTCTTTAAAAACAAATACAAAAATAAGAACAATTATAGCTATCGATAAAAAAGCAATCGATGAGATTATTTTTTCTGCTAGAAATTCAGAAAGTCTAAATTGTTTTTTTAGACTTTCTTTAGTGAAGTTCTGCTTGTTAGGAAATTCGGAATTCATTTATTTTATTTAAGAATTCATAAGTTATGTATTGAAAATCTCTCACATGAAAAATGATGAGTGAGACTAAAAGCTGTATTATTTTAAAGGATAATACCCAACTTCTTCAATTATTTTTTGCCCTTCTGGACTTAATATCCAATCTATAAAAGCTTTAGTTTCTCCAGTTGGTTGTGATTTCAAATACATGTATAAGTATCTTGAAATCGGGTAGGTTTTATCTTTAATAGTTGCAGCTGTTGGCAAAATCCCTTCACTTTTAGCGTCTACTTTAATTTTGCAATCTTTTACGCCTTCAGCATAAGCGGCACCACCATAACCAATACTATATTTATCTTTTTTAACTGCATTTACAATCGCAGCTGTCCCCGGCAAAGTTTGACAGGCAGGAGAAAAATCAGTTTTTACTACATGCTCTTTAAAAAATTCAAAAGTACCTGAACTACTTTCTCTACCGTACAATTGAATTTTTTCATCGTTTCCACCTACTTCTTTCCAATTCGTTATTTTTCCAGAAAAAATACCGCTTAATTGGTCTATTGTAAGTTCCGCAACTGGGTTTTCTTTATTTAAAAAAACGGACAAACCATCTTTGGCGCAAGCAATTTCCAACCCACTTGATTGATATTTTTCTTTTAATTGATCTATTTCAGATGGTTTCATAGGACGACTTGCATTTGCAATATCCGTTGAACCATTGATTAGTGCTGCAATACCAACACCAGAACCCCCTCCAGTCACCTGAATTGTCGTTTTTGGATTTTTTTTCATAAATGCCTCAGCCCATTTCTGGGATAAAATCACCATGGTATCTGAACCTTTTACGGTTATCTTTTTCGATTCGTTAGATGTACATCCTATTGCCATTACAACTAATAAGATTGCTGCTATTGTAAATTTACTTGTTTTCATAATAATAAAATTAATAGGGTGACTACTAAACTACATTCTTCTTTAAATACAAAAGTATCCCTTACCGGCAAACCAGTAAGGGATACTAAAAATATGCTTATTTTACAGGAAAATATCCTACTGTTACAATCATTTTTTGACCTTCAGAACTTAAGATCCAATCTATAAAAGCTTTAGTTTCACCTGTTGGCTTAGATTTCAAATACATATACAAGTATCTTGAAATTGGATACGTTTTATTTTTTATGGTTGCAGCTGTTGGCAAATACCCTTTGCTTTTAGCGTCTTTCTTCACTTTACAATCTTTCACACCTTCGGCATAAGCAGCTCCACCATAACCAATACTATATTTGTCTTTTTTTACTGCATTGACAATAGCTGCGGTTCCAGGTAAGGTTTGAGTAGTAGGCGAAAAATCTGTTTTTACTACATGCTCTTTGAAAAATTCAAAAGTACCTGAACTACTTTCTCTTCCATACAATTGTATTTTGGCATCCGCACCACCTACTTGTTTCCAGTTTGTAATCTTTCCAGAGAAAATATCTCCTAACTGTTGTATTGTAAGCTCCGAAACCGTGTTCCCTTTATTAAGAAAAACAGATAAACCGTCTTTTGCACATGGAATTTCAATAGCATTTTTTTTATATTTTTCCTTAATTTTTGCTAATTCAGACGGTTTTATAGGACGACTTGAATTTGCGACATCAGTAGAACCATTGATTAATGCTGCAAGACCCACTCCTGATCCACCACCAGTTACTTGAATTGTTGTTCCTGGATGTTTTTTCATATATGCTTCAGCCCATTGTTGGGACAAAATCACCATCGTGTCCGAACCTTTAATTGTTATTTTACTTAAAGCAGTAAACGAATATCCAATAGCCATTATAACTAATAAGATTGCTGCAATTTTTAATTTTGTTGTTTTCATTTTTTTAATTTAAATACTATATTTTTATTTTTTTTATTAAAAGTTGAACTGCGCTTGTAATCTCAATAAATTCCCTCTTTGTCTGTTATTCGGTAACGCGCTATCTTCAAAAGTTCTATCCGCAATTACCCATTCTGCTACCAACTCAAATGCTTTAAAAGGCTGCCATTCTATACCCAATTCGTAATCTCTTACCACATAGCTTCTGGCGTCTTTCTCAAATTTCTTTCCACCATCATAATATTGGAATTTAGCAAAAGGATAAATATATTGATGTTTAGGTAAATCCCATTTATAATTTAAAGTTACATAACCTCCATCTAAATCAGAAGATTCTACCGTATTAGTCATTTTATCATAGCGTGGTCCTTTACCAATATTATATTCCGCCTGAACTCCAAATGGTTTAGGATAAAGAATAAAAGAAGCTGCAACTCTTTGGTCAATTGTATATAGTTTATCTGGCGTAGTCACTCCAGTAGAAAGTTCATTAGTAAATGCCCATTTTCCAGTATAGGCCTGTAAACCCGGCTCTATAATTTGACCACCAACCTCAAAAGGATAACTTATTCTTGTCACTACATGTAAGTTTCTATTCGCTTCAGACCGGTTGGCTGTTTGACCATTATAAACCCCAAGCGCAAATACACCATAATCACCAGAACCTTTGTATCCATCTTTTACCAGCATCGCAAAACGATCTCTGATTTTACTTGGAGCCCAGTAAAAAAACACTCCTAAATCTCTTTCGTTTACCACTGCACTATTTAAGGCATCATTACGATCTAATGTTAGACGGTTTTGACTGGATTGCAAGTTTTCAAATCCAAAAGGCACTTTACTTTGGCCAATTCTTACACGAAACTCTTTCTTGGCATCAAATGACAAATCAAAATACGCATCTCTAATTTGGGCAAAATTATTCACACCAGATGTCGGAGAACTAGCGAAATCCGGTTGAATATAGAAATATACATTAGGATGAATTTGTCCTGAAAAAATAATACGTGCTCGTCTTATAAAAAGACCATTATTGGATTTTGCATCAACAGCTGTTGAAGTTGTCCCCCAAGATTTGTCACATTGATCGCATGAAACTTTATCATTAGAAGAAAATAATCCGTTGTATCTTACCTGAACGTAACCTCTGATTCCTATATTATCGTACCAATGTTCTTTCTTACCCTTCGTCTTTTCTTCCTCTACCTTTACCTTATTCATCGAGTCTAAAACACGAACCACTTCTTTCGTGATTTCATCTTTCTTTACCTCTTGTGCATTGGCAATACATGACAGAATAAACAAGCCTGCACATAAAATCTTTTTCATCTTTATATGATTTAATTTTTTGCAAAGGTCCTTCCGGTATGTTAAGCCAATGTTAACAAATTATTATATTGTTGATAAATTATCGTTTCGTAAAGGTTTCTAATTCTTATTTGTAAGATTTGTTTATCCTAATTTTCAAATTTTTTAATTTTTTAACTTGTTGATTTTAAGACTTTTACTATATATTTGCTCGAGATCCAATTCTGGTTTCTTTAATCCGGCCTTCTCAATTGTAAAAGAGAATTCAGAACCAATTCCAAACTCACTTTCCACGTATATTTTTTCTTTATGCGCTTCAATAATATGTTTCACAATCGCTAATCCTAATCCTGAACCGCCTTCCGATCGCGATCCACTTTTATTTACCCGGTAAAAACGTTCGAAGAGTCTTGAAATATTTTGTTTTTCAATTCCTTCTCCATTGTCTGTTATTCGGACCAAGACCTTTTTCTTTGTCAAGTTGACGATAGCAACTTCTGTAAGACCGCCATCTTTTCCGTATTTTATGGAGTTTACAATTAAATTCTCCACAACCTGCTGAATCTTATCTTTATCTCCATAGACAAGAGTGGGTTGTATGTGATAATTTTCAAAAGCTAATATGATTTTCTTTTTATCCGCTTTCATTTCCAATAAATCGAAAACGTTTTGTATCAATTCTACAATATCAAATTCAGAAAATTCCAGATTCAAATCACCCGATTCTAATTTTGTGATCATATCTAAATCTTCGACAATATAGATTAATCGCTCCACTCCTTTTTCGGCTCGTTTCAAATATTTTTTGCGAACTGCTTTATCATCCATCGCTCCATCAATAAGTGTCGACAAATAACCTTGTACGGTGAATAAAGGCGTTTTAAGTTCATGGGAAACATTACCCAGAAATTCTCTTCGGTATTCTTCCCGAACCTGTAACATTTCTATTTCCAATTTTTTATCGGTGGCAAACTTCTTAACTTCTCGCGTTAAGGTTTCCATATCGGTAGTGATGGGTTGATTTATAAATGAACTGGATTCCAGTAAGGATACATCATCGTATATTTTTTTTACACGCCTGTAAATGAACCGTTCAACACGATATTGCAAAACCACAAAGGAAAATAAATAAATGACGGCAAGACAAACGAACCCAAACCTCAGTAAATCATTACCTTTCGTGCTAAAGAATAATGACACCATTATCACGGCAAATCCAGAAGCAAAAAGGCTAATGAACAACGCAGACTTTATGGCAAACTTATAGGTTTTTTTAAAATTTATTTTCATCGATTTCACGCCTCGCTTTAGTAGCGATTTGAATTTTTCAATTTGTAATTCTTATAAAAAAGCATGTCTAATTACACTTCAAATTTATACCCGACACCTTTAATAGTTTTGAAAAAATCTTCTCCAATTTTTTCGCGTAATTTTCTAATATGGACGTCAATCGTCCTTCCGCCAACAACAACTTCATTCCCCCAAACTTTGTCCAGTATTTCGTCACGCTTAAATACTTTTCCTGGTTTTGAAGCCAACAAGTAAAACAATTCAAATTCTTTTCTAGGCAAAGCTATTTCGATATTATCCTTTACTATTTTATATTCTTCGCGATTGATTTCGATTCCACCTACGTTAAGGGTTTCGCTATTTTGATCCTGTTCTTTCAAACGTCGCAACAATGCTTTTACTTTACTTACCAACAATTTTGGCTTAATAGGCTTTGTAATATAATCATCGGCACCGGCGTCAAAACCTGCTACTTGAGAATAGTCTTCACTCCTTGCCGTAAGGAATGTAATAATTACATTGTTGAGTTCAGGAATTTTTCTAATATTCTCGCAAGCTTCCATCCCATCCATCTCCGGCATCATTACATCCATGATAATTAGGTCCGG
The DNA here is from genome assembly GCF_042787345.1 of Flavobacterium xylosi. NCBI lineage: Bacteria > Pseudomonadati > Bacteroidota > Flavobacteriia > Flavobacteriales > Flavobacteriaceae > Flavobacterium > Flavobacterium xylosi. The sequence goes on from NZ_JBHZPZ010000004.1 coordinate 57,382, forward strand.
CAATTCCTTTTTGGCTTTTGCGACAGCTTCTCTTCCGTTTGCCGCTGTAACAATTTGATATCCTTCCTGAGCCAAATTATACCCTACAATTTCTAAGATATCCGGTTCATCATCTACTAATAGAATCTTCGTGTTTCTTTTTTTCATAAATAGAAAAATTATGTTAATCTGATGGAATTCACAACTGATAATACTCCGTGTTTTCAATTCCGATTGTAAATATAACAATAAAAGAATCGGATAAAAATCACATTAACCGTAATTTAATATGTTAACGATTTAATAATATTCAAGAAACTAAATGATAATAGTCAAGTAACTTTTACTTTACAAAGCAGCCATTACTTTGCAGAAAAATTAAACACACACAAAATGAAATTTAGAATATTGTTTATAGCATTATTAATAACAGCTATTTCTTTTTCACAGAATAAAGGTACGGTTTCTGGAATCTTAACAGATAAAGATTCAAACAACCAATCATTGCCATTTGCAAACGTACTTATTAAAGGAACAAACATAGGAACTAATACTGATATTGATGGCAAATACACCATAGCGGTTCTACCCGGAGACTATACTGTCCAGTTTAGCTTTGTTGGTTATGAATCAGTTGAAGTTCCTGTAACAGTTACAGCAAATGAAACCGTAACGATAAATCAAGCATTAGGTTCCGGAAGTTACAAACTGGAAGATGTTGTCATCAAAAATACGGCAAGCAGAGAGAAGGAAACGGCTCTTTTATTAGACCAAAAAAACGCAGTTGTCTTCAAACAAAGTATTGGTGCCCAAGAAATGGCTCGCAAAGGAGTTAGTGATGTTGAAGAAGGTTTAACAAAAATTACTGGAATATCTAAAGTAGAATCTAGAGGTTTATTTGTAAGGGGACTTGAGGATAGATACAACAACCTCCTGATAAATGACCTACAAGCGCCTTCAAATAGTCCGTTCACCAAAATAATTCCACTGGATCTTTTCCCAACAGATATCGTAGGAGTTTTAAATGTTTACAAAACTTTTAATCCAAATATTTCTGGAGATTTTGCCGGAGCTACTGTAAACATTGAAACTGTACAATCAAAAAGCATTACTAAAATTAACATTGGTACTGGTTTTACAACTGCAAATAACGGTTCTGATTTTTTAATTCATAGTGATGCAAACAACGGTAAAGGCTTTTTGGGACTGAATGGTCAAGACCGTCAGTTGAGTAATGAATTTGGAAATGTTCCAACCGGAAAAAAATTAACTCCTACGGGATACAATGAAGCTTACAAAAACAATACTTGGAATGTAGATAAAACTTCGAGCCCATTAAATACCAGTATTGGTTTTATACATGCCGAAAAATTTACCTTAAACAATGATGCCAAGTTAAATTATACACTTTCGTTGAATGCAGATAATAAATACATAATCCGTAAGGGTGTAGACCGTACTTTTATTTTAGGAGCTGGAGATTACGATAACAACTTGAAAAAAGAAAGCTATAGCTACCAAACGACAGCTTCTGCTTTAATTGGAATAAATTATAAAGCTAAACGTTTTGACATCGGATTAAACTCCTTTTACCTGCGTTCCACTGACAGCAAGATTCAGGATCAATTAGGATATACAAACAATCAATCAACTAATCCTAACATTTTAATCAGAACAAACCAATTCGATCAATCTGATTATTTGAATACCCAACTTTTAGGAAATGTAAAACTAACTTCGGATGAAAAACATTCGCTTAAAGTAGGTGGCTCTTTTGTAAAAACTGCTTATGAGCAACCGGATCGTAAATTTATTATTGGCGAAAAAATTTCAGAAACTGAAATTAATACTTCTTATGGCGGAAATCATTTGAACAGACAATATTTAGACATCAAAGGGAATTACTATTTCTCCGGTTTATTAGAGTATAATTTTAAGTTTAATGAGAGAGAAAACGGAAAATCCAATCGCATAACTGTAGGATATAATGTTTTCGAAAATGACTTAAGATCTACTTACCGTATTTTCTCAGGATTACGTTCTGTTAACAAAAATTATACAGCACCTTTTAACACTATTGATCAATTTATTGTTGATGATATCAATAATGGAATTATAGCTGTTCGCGAAGAATCAAATGCTGATTATAAAGTGAAATTGAATCAATTAGTTAATGCAGGCTATGTTAACTTATTATATAACATTGGTGACAAATTTGAAATCAATGGAGGAATTAGAGTCGAAAATTCAGACCGACTAATTAATTACAGAAGTATTGGTCAAATTATCAATGGACCATATCAAAAGATTAAAGACCAAAAATTAGATGTATTACCTTCGATTAATGCAAAATATGCTTTAACAGAAAGCAGTAATTTGCGTTTTAATGGTTCTAAAACAATTACCAGACCTGTAACAATGGAATTATTACCTATTCAATATGTGAGTCCAGATGGAAAATCGATATTAGGCAATCCAAATTTAAAAAATAGCGATAATTTCAACTTCGATATGAAGTATGAATTGTTTCCAAAAAACAACGAAATCATTGCGGCAGGGTTATTTGCAAAACAAATCCAAAATCCTATTGAAAGAGTTTTTATTGCTGGAGCAGGCGGCAGTGGACAATTGATGACCTATCAAAATTCTAAAGAAGCTTTTTTATATGGCGCAGAAATTGAATTGCTATTGCAGTTAGAACGTTTATCTCCAGTATTGTCAGATTTCTCTTTTGGAATGAACACTTCATTAATGAAAACCGATGTAAAAGTAAATTTTGGAGGTAGTTCATTAGAGAACAACTCAAGTAGAAAATTACAAGGAGCTTCAGAATGGATCATCAATTCAGATTTGAAATATGATTTTGAATTTAATGAAATTATGAAAAACTCCATTTCATTAGTGTACGGCGTATATGGCCCAAGAATTTTTGCCGTAGGTTCAGCAGGTATGGATAACATATACGAAAAACCATTCCATAAATTAGATTTTGTTTGGTCTAGTAAAATTAGCAAAAATATTGATCTTAAATTTGCCGTTGACAACCTTTTAAATCCTTTGTATAAAATGGAGCTGGGCAAAGAGAATAAATTTATTATAAATGAAAGCTCCCTACTGCTAGAAAGTTTTAAAAGAGGACGAGGGTTATCGCTTAACTTATCATATACTTTTTAAAAAAACAAGGCTGTCAATAATGACAGCCTTGTTTTTTTAGTCACAATAACCCAACATCCTTTACATAAAATTTACTTTAAGTTCAAATTTTAGCAATGGTATTATAATATTAACTTAACCTCCATTACACATTATGCTAGTAAATTTGTCAAAAATACTCACAACAAACAAAAAGTAACAAAATGAAAAAATTAGTATTAAGCTTATCAATAGTAGCTTTATTTTTAGGAAGTTGTTCTTCTGATAACGAGGAAATTACAACGCAACCAATGCCTACAGGAACTATTTCCGGAGATATAACAACAGCGAAAACGTATCCACTAGGAAATTATACAATACAAGGTACAGTGAAAATTAAAAGTGGTGGGTCTTTAACCATAGACGCAGGTTCGACGATTACAGCAAGTATTGCTGATGGAACAGCCGATGCTTTATTAGTAGAAAACGGAGGAAAACTTTTCTTAAATGGTACTGCTGCATTACCAATTGTATTTACAGAAGCTTCTAAAACTCCTGGTTCATGGGGTGGAATTATTATGTTTGGAGATGCTCCTATAGTAGGTGCTAATGGTGTTACTACTGCTACATCTGAAGATGGAAACAACTTGCCATACGGTGGTGTAAACGCGACACACAACGGAGGTTCATTGAAATACGTACGAGTAGAATATGCTGGAAAAAAACTTACTGATAACACTAGTGAATTAAATGGGTTTTCATTTTACTCAGTAGGGTCTGGAACTGTTTTAGAAAACTTAGTTGCTTACAAAGGTGCTGACGATGGATTTGAATTTTATGGAGGTACAGTAAGTGGTAAAAATCTTATATCTTATGGTAATTTTGATGACTCTTTTGACTGGCAAGACGGTTGGAGAGGTCAAGAAAGCACAAATTGGTATGCTTACCAATTAGGAACAGGGAATTATGGCATGGAGATTGAAGCTAAATCAGTAAATAATGCATTTGGACCAAAGGTTACCAATATTACTTTAACAAGAGCTGCTGGAACTGTTACAGAAGGAGGATCTTCAGCTGCTGAATATGATGCTATTCAATTCAAGAAAGAAGGAAATGGCGAATATTCTAATGTTTTAATTTCTGGATACACAACTGCAGGTTCAACTGCTGTTAGAATTCAAGATGCAACTACAAATACCAATCAGGTTACAGGTGGAAAGATAAAATTATCAAATGTAAAAATTAATGATGGTACTTCTTTATCTGCCGGAGTAGGAACAGCTTTCACCGTTGCATTTCCAGTTGGAAATTACACGCTAAGCACAACTGCAACTGGTGCTGCACTTACTTCTGGATCATGGTCAATTATTGACGGATTGGATTTATTAAAAAAATAGAATTCCATTACCCATTATAGGTCCGATTATGGACTTTTATATAAAAAGCCTATTCAATTATTTGGATAGGCTTTTTTGGTATAGTATTTGAAATATTTTTTATATCTTTACTAATAACAATCAGAACTAATGAAAAAAAACTACTTATATATTATTACTTTATTGGCTTTTTCCTTTTCATTGAGCCTCTCCGCTCAGGAAAATAAACAACAGCCAAGGACCCAAGAAACTACCTCAATTGAAGGTTTAAGTTTGTACCCAAATCCTGTGAGTAATGGCAAAGTCTACATTACATCAAAAAATGATTCGGACAAAGAAGTAATTATTTTTGATATCTTAGGAAAAAAAGTACTTCAAACAATGCTAAGCTCCAGAGAATTAAACATTTCCAATCTTTCTCCCGGGGTTTATATCATAAAAATAAATGAAGATGACGCAACAGCTACAAGAAAATTAATCGTAAGATAATCCTTTAAACAAAAAAATTAAAGCTCCAATTAATGTTGGAGCTTTTTTATGGAAAAACATTTGGCAGACTCTGTGTTTATAGTAACCTAACAAATTTTTTAATTACTTTTGTAAAAAAATAATCTTGATTCCAGCTACCGATATATTTGCCATTTCGACTCAAAAGCAATTTGAAAAAACAGCCTTACAAAGGTTTCGTTTTCAATATGAAAATAACTTAGTATATCAGGAATTTTGTAACTTTTTGAAAACAGATCCCTATAAAGTAAAATCATTGCAGCAGATCCCGTTTTTGCCCATTCAGTTTTTCAAGAGTCATTCGGTGGTTTCGAATACAAATCCAATTCAGGCTACATTTACAAGTAGCGGAACAACCGGAATGATTACCAGTACGCATTTAGTAACGGACACTTCCATCTACGAAGAAAGTTACCGCAAAGGATTTTCTCAATATTACGGCAACATCGAAGATTATGCTGTCTTGGCTTTGTTGCCTTCATATCTAGAAAGAGAAGGTTCGTCCTTGATTTACATGGTCGAAGATTTAATTCAATTGTCAAATCATCCGGACAGTGGTTTTTACCTGCACAACCATGATGAACTCATAGCCAAACTAATTGCTTTAGACCAAGCCGGTCAAAATGTCATTTTGATAGGTGTTACTTATGCGTTATTGGACTTAGTTAAAAAGCATCAGTTTCAACTGCAAAACATCATAATCATGGAAACCGGCGGAATGAAAGGCAAACGCAAAGAAATGATTCGGGAAGAACTTCACGAGCAATTGTGTAAAGGATTTGGCGTTTCGGCCATACATTCAGAATACGGAATGACCGAATTACTTTCGCAAGCCTATTCCCTTGGTGACGGCGTATTTGAATGCCCTTCCTGGATGCAAATCCTCATTCGCGACACCGAAGACGCTTTGACCTACATTCAAGATGGAAAAACGGGCGGAATCAACGTAATTGATCTGGCTAACATTAATTCCTGCTCTTTTATTGCCACACAGGATTTAGGCAAAAAAAATCCCAACAACTCTTTCGAGGTATTGGGACGATTTGACAATTCTGATATTCGCGGTTGTAATTTGATGGTTTTATAAAAGTTGATTCGATTATTCGGGTTACCAAATCAACGATTAAACGAATAGCCCTTATTCATAAATCACTTTTCTGTGGCCTAAGTCGACAACATCAATTAGCAAAATATCATCGAAAATTTCATAGATAATTCTGTAATCTCCAACATGAATTCTATATCCTTTTCTACCCTTCAATTTTCTATATCCTTGCGGTCGTGGATTGTCCGCTAAATCATAGATTTGCTTTTTAATTGCAGAATAGTAAGGCTCATTAATTTTGATTAAAACTTTCAAAACTTTATTTCTAAATTCAATAGCATAAGTCATTACTTCGCTAATTTGCGCTTTTCTGCAATAATTTTAAAAGCTTCGTCAATAGAAATACGATAACCATCATCCTCTTTTTTGGCTTCATCATAAAGACGCACATCTTCCAAATCTTCCAATTTTTCAATCAATTTGTTATATTTCTTTATAGGCAACACAACAGCGGTTCTATTTCCTTTTTCGTCGGTCAAAAATTGAGTTTCCATAGCTTTTCATTATTTAAAGTAAAGTTATACAAATATTAAACCACTCTAACCACAAAATAATTTTTCTTACCGCTTTGCAACAGCACAAACTGGTTGTTGATTAAATCTTTGGTCGAAAGCACAAAATCTTCGGCAACTTTTTCTTTATTTACCGAAATAGAATTAGCTATCAAAGCGCGTCTTGCTTCCCCATTCGATTTGAAAAATCCTGTTTTTTCATTTAAAACAGTAACGATATCAATTCCTGCTTCAATCTCATTTCTGGCAATTTCAGCCTGAGGAACACCTTCAAAAACTTCTAAGAATGTCGCTTCGTCTAATTGTTTCAAATCATCGGCAGTGGCATTTCCAAACAAAATAGCCGAAGCTTTAATTGCTTTTTCTAAATCTTCTTTTGAATGAACAAAAACCGTAAGTTCTTCGGCCAATCTTCGTTGTAAAACTCTTAAATGCGGAGCCGTTTTATGTTCTTCAATTAAGTTATCTATTGTCTCTTTGTCTAAAAAAGTAAAAATCTTAATGTATTTCTCTGCATCAACATCAGTAGTATTCAACCAAAACTGGTAAAATTTATAAACCGAAGTTTTATCAGCCGTCAACCAAACATTTCCTCCTTCGGATTTCCCGAATTTAGAACCGTCTGCTTTTGTTATTAAAGGGCAAGTCATGGCGAATGCTTTAGCCTCTTCACCTACATTCATTCGTCTCACTAATTCCGTTCCGGTTGTAATATTTCCCCATTGATCAGAACCTCCCATTTGCAACAAACAATTGTATTCTTTATGCAAATGGTAAAAATCGTAACCCTGAATTAATTGGTACGTAAACTCGGTAAAGGACATTCCTTCGCCTTCACCGGACAATCTTTTCTTTACAGAATCTTTGGCCATCATATAATTCACGGTGATTCTTTTACCCACGTCACGAGCGAAATTAATGAATGACAAATTCTTCATCCAATCGTAATTATTTACCAGAACTGGCGAATTAACTTCCTTCGAATTAAAATCTAAAAAACGAGATAAAATACTTTTTATTCCCTCTACATTATGATTCAAAGTCGCTTCATCCAAGAGGTTTCTCTCATCCGATTTTCCGGATGGATCCCCAATCATTCCCGTAGCTCCACCAACCAATGCAATAGGTTTATGTCCAAAATTTTTCAAATGAACCAAAAGAATTATAGGCACTAAACTTCCAATATGTAAGGAATCCGATGTTGGATCAAATCCTATATAAGTAGTTGTCATTTCTTTTAGAAGTTGCTCTTCAGTTCCAGGCATGATGTCGTGAACTAAGCCGCGCCATTGTAATTCGGAAATAATATTTTTCATTTTATAAAAATCAATTTTCACAAAGATAGCTTTAATTGCATAATTTGAAAATCTATCTGTCTAAAAATCGAACAATCTAATTATCTTTACAAAATGATTTTAGTCACAGGAGGAACCGGTTTAGTAGGCGCACATTTATTGTTTCATTTAATGGAATCCCGAAGTATTGGGGCTGAAAATGTCCGTGCCATTTATCGCACTGCAAAAAGTATAGAAAAGACTAAAAACCTTTTTAGTTTATACAAGAAGCCGGAGCTATTTGATTTTATCGAATGGATTCAGGCTGACATCACTGACATTCCTGCGTTAGAAAAGGCTTTTATTGGAATCGATTACGTATATCATTGTGCCGCTTTGATATCTTTCGATCCAAAAGATGAAAATTTAATTCGAAAAACTAATATTGAAGGAACCGCAAATATCGTCAATTTTTGTATTGCCAATTCGATACAGAAACTCTGTTTTGTAAGTTCTATTGCGGCCCTTGGCGATTTAGCACCGCACGAAAATTTCACTACAGAAGAAACCGAATGGAATCCCGAAAAACCGCATAGCGACTATGCTATTTCTAAATATGGAGCCGAAATGGAGATTTGGCGTGGTCAACAGGAAGGGTTAAAAGTGATCATTTTAAATCCTGGTGTAATTCTGGGTCCCGGTTTTCAAAATCAAGGAAGCGGAGTGCTTTTTACGAAAGTAAAAAAAGGATTGTCATTTTACACTTTAGGAAAATCTGGATTTGTTGCTGTTACCGACGTAGTTCGTATCGCAACCCAATTGATGAAAAGTGAAATCCATAACGAGCGGTTTACACTCATTGCCGAAAATATTGTTTTTCAGAACTTGTTAAATACCATCGCCGATTCCTTAGCAGTAAAAAGGCCCAACATTCACGCAAAACCTTTATTTGTGGAGATTTGTTGGAGAATAGATTGGATAGTATCCGTTGTTTTTCAGCAAGAAAGGAAGTTGACTAAAGCTACTGCAAAGGCATCTTATTCTAAAAATAAGTATTCGAATGAAAAAATTAAAAGCACGTTGAATACCCATTTTTCAGACATCCATCAATATATAAAAGCCATTGCAAATTTGTAATTAAAGCTTTTTTATTTACTTAGTTTTCAAGGAATCTATCGCTTTCTTTTTTGGCAGAATTGGGTTTTTTAAGGGTTTCTTTTTCTTTGCTTCAGCCTTAATCAAGGCCGTTACTTCTGATTTTTTTTTAGTCAATCGATTGTTTATCTCATCAATAATCCCTGAATATTCTTCATAATTAGAAGCATAATAAATATTGCTTTGCGCAAATTGAAGACTGTCAATTTTATATTTTTTATAAATATATTTTTTGGGATTTATTTTAAAAGAGTCTAACGAAGCAGGATTTTGATATTTGATACCATCTAAAACCGACAAATCATACATAATATTGACCATTGTCTCTTTTTCTATAAGGCGATTTGGCTCTTTAATTACCTCATCCTTACAGCTTATAAATACAATTACAATCGCTAAAAGTATAATTATTTTCTTCATTTTTATTTTTTATCTATCAAACAATAATCGTTTTCCTGCACGAATCTCTTTTACTTTAAAAGAGTTATAAACCAATTGTCCGTTTACAAAAGTATGTGTAATTCTGGATTTAAAGGTATATCCTTCAAAAGGTGACCAACCACATTTAGCAATAATATTTTCCTTCTTTACACTCCATGGCAAACCTAAATTTACGATAACTAAATCCGCATAATAGCCTTCTCTTATGAAACCACGCTTTTCAATTTTGAAAATCTTCGCCGGATTATGGCACATTTTTTCCACAATTTTTTCAACACTGATTTTCCCTTGATGATGCGCTTCAAACATAGCCACAACGGCATGTTGCACTAATGGCCCACCAGAAGGAGCTTTCAAATACGGTAGTTTCTTTTCTTCCAAGGTATGTGGTGCGTGATCCGTTGCAATCACATCAATTCTGTCATCCAGTAAAGCTTCCCATAATACTTTTCGGTCATTGGCTGTTTTTACTGCAGGATTCCATTTTATCAAATTCCCTTTGGTCGCATAATCATCATTGGTAAACCATAAATGATGGATACAAACTTCTGCAGTAATCTTTTTGTCCTCCAATGGAATTTTATTGGTAAACAAATCCATCTCTTTCGCAGTAGAAAGATGAAATACATGCAAACGCGCACCGGTTTTTTTAGCCAGAGCCACTGCTTTTGAAGAAGAAATATAACAAGCTTCTTCACTGCGAATTAAATGATGAGCAGTTACAGGAACATCCTCTCCAAATTCTTCTTTATATTTCGCTAAATTGTTTTGGATTGTGGCTTCGTCCTCACAATGTACAGCGATAAGCATAGGTGTACTTGAGAATATTTTTTCTAAAGTCGATTCGTTATCAACCAACATATTACCTGTTGATGATCCCAAAAATATTTTTATTCCCGCAACATTCTTTGGATTTGTTTTTAGAACTTCATCCAGATTATCATTTGTTGCGCCCATCATAAAAGAATAATTCGCATAGGATTTCTCTGCCGCGATCTGATATTTTTCTTCTAAAATTTCTTGTGTTACTGCGTTTGGAACCGTATTGGGCTGTTCAATATAAGAAGTAATTCCACCTGCAACTGCCGCTTTAGATTCTGATTCTATATCACCTTTATACGTAAGTCCTGGTTCTCTAAAATGTACCTGATCATCAATAGCACCCGGCATCAAATAATTCCCTTCGGCATCAATAATGACACATTGGGAAGATTTGGCACTTATACTTTCTGAAATTTCAACAATTAAGTCATTTTCAATTAATACATCGCCCTCAAAAATCACTCCTTCATTTACTATTTTGGCATTCTTAATTAAAACCCTGTTCATCGTATCTTTTTCTTATAATGTGTTAATTAATTTTTTCAATCTAAGCGAAATAACTCCAAAAACTGCTTCAACAATAATAGAATTACTCATTTTGGACTGTCCTTTGGTTCTATCCGTAAAAATGATGGGTACTTCAACAATTCTAAATTTTTTACAGTAAGTCCTGTATTTCATTTCAATCTGAAAGGCATAGCCAACAAATTTTATTTTATTTAAATTGATTTGCTCCAAAACATTTCTTTTGTAACAAACGAATCCGGCCGTGGCATCGTGAATTTTCATTCCGGTTATCAATTTCACATAAACTGATGCAAAATAAGACATTAACACCCGGCTTAAAGGCCAGTTTACAACATTCACTCCAGTGACATACCGAGAGCCTATTGCCAAATCAGCATCGCCTAAATGACAGGCATCGTATAATTTTTCTAAGTCATTCGGATTGTGCGAAAAATCCGCATCCATTTCAAAAATATACTCATATTTACGCTCCAAAGCCCATTTAAAACCATGCACGTAAGCGGTTCCTAAACCTGATTTTTTGGTTCTTTTTTCTAAAAATAACCTGCCAGAATATTCCGACTGAAGTTGAACCACTTTATCAGCGGTATGATCCGGGGAGTTATCATCAATAATAAGAACATGAAAAGGTTTGTGTTGGGAAAGCACCGATCTAATAATGCTTTCTATATTTTCAATCTCGTTATAGGTGGGGATTATAACAATGGAATCGTTCATGTTTTAGAGTAATTTCACCGCAAAAGTAAACTTTTTATACGATTTGATTCATAATAAAATTATAATAAAAAGAATGATATAAAAATTAGTAATTTTGCCTCGCTATGACGGAACATGTACTTCAACTGAGAACAATAGAGAATAATGACTGGGCAACACTTTTATTTGTGCTGTCATTTGGAATTATTGCATTCACTAAATCCATTTCTGAAAATCGTTTTGGTGATTTTGCAAATTTGATTTTTTCAGATAAATACATTAAAGTTTACAGAGACAGTAGCAACCTTAAAAGCGGTTTTACCATCTCCTTGTTTTTTGTACAGGTAATCTCGTTTGCTTTTTTCATTCAGCTTGCGCTAAGTTCTTTTGGTAAAGCTTTAAAAACAGATTGGATTCTATATATTCAAATAACTACCTTTCTAATTTTCTTCATTTTATCGAAATATTTAATCGAAAAAATAATTGCTACTGCATTTGATATTGAAGAATTTGTTGAACAATTTAACCTCCAGAAGGTTACTTATAGAACTTATATTGGGTTATTTATACTCCCAATCAATATTATTTTGTTCTATTACGACTCCTTATCAAAAAATATAGTTTTACTATTCATAGCTATAGTGCTAGCTGCAAGCATAATAAGCTATTTGATTTCAATAAAAAACTATCAAAATTTAATATTAGGTAAGTTGTTTTATTTTATTTTATATCTTTGCACTCTTGAAATAGCTCCCTATTATTTTATGTATTATTGGTTTACAAAAGGGAGTGCTTAGAAACCGTTTTAAATATGAAAGTGAAAACAATTTTGGTGTCACAACCCGAACCTAAAGTGGAAAATTCCCCATACTTTGAGCTTCAACAAAGGCATAAAGTAAAAATTGATTTCAGACCTTTTATTCACGTAGAAGGAGTAAATGCAAAAGAGATTAGATTACAAAAAATTGATCTCAATCAATATACTGCTATTATTTTGACGAGTAAAAATGCTGTCGATCACTTCTTTAGAGTTGCTGATGAAATGCGTTACAAAGTTCCTGAAGGATTAAAGTACTTTTGTCAGTCTGAAGCCATTGCGTTTTATCTGCAAAAATATGTCGTGTATCGAAAACGTAAAATCTATGTGGGACCTAAAGATTTTGCCGATTTGTCTCCATTGATAAAAAAATACAAAGACGAAAAATTCTTATTGCCAGCTTCAGATCAATTAAATGCCGATGCACCAATAACACTGAATGCATTGAAAGTGGACTGGACTCCAGCCGTTTTTTACAAAACTGTAATGAGTGATTTATCTGATTTAGCCGATGTATATTATGATGTTTTGGCTTTCTTTAGCCCAACCGGAATAAAATCATTGTTCATGAATTTTCCAGATTTCGAACAAAACAACACTCGAATTGCCGTTTTTGGAAGCACAACCCAAAAAGAAGCGTTGGATCACGGTTTAAGAGTAGACATACTTGCTCCAACACCTGCAACTCCTTCGATGACAATGGCTTTGGAAAAATATATTATTGAAGCAAACAAAACAAAATAGATTTAAATTTATTTCTAAATCACGAAAACCATCCGCCAAAACGGATGGTTTTTTTATGCAACAATCACAAAAATATTGTTATTCGTTCCTATTATTCATTTTTTACTTAAATTTGATTTTAAATTAAAACTAGATTTTGTATTTTAGTTTCAAATAGCAATTTATGAAAATCAATTCCTTAGTTGTAGAAATAGACGGTATCGATAAAGAAATTTTACGTTTCCTGATGGAAGATGCTCGAATGCCAATCCTTCAAATCGCTAATAAAATAGGAATTTCAGGAGCTGCGATTCATCAACGTTTGCGAAAGCTGGAACAATCAGGAGTCATTTCAGGTTCAAAGTTTACGGTAAACAATAAAATTCTGGGATACAACACAATGGCCTTTGTTGGTATTTACTTGGACAAAGCGGCAAGAAATCCAGAAGCCGTTAGAGATTTAAAAAAAATTCCAGAAGTTTTGGAATGTCATTACACTACGGGAAACTGGTCTATTCTTATAAAAATTATTTGTCGGGACAATGAACATTTAATGCAACTGCTCAACACAAAAATCCAGGCTATTGAAGGCGTTTCCAGAACGGAAACCTTTATTTCATTAGACCAACAAATTGACAGACAGATACAATTGTAGTTTTTGGTTTAGCTTTCACCACTTTTATCCCTTACGATTCCATTAACTTTGTCATTTCGACGAAGGAGAAATCACACAATCCGTATAACATAATGGATTTCTCCTTCGTCGAAATGACAAAATAGAGGCAAAAAAAATCCGTCTAGTTCAAAACAAGACGGATTTCATATTTATTAAAGTGAGTTTTATTCTCTTCGGCTTCCTCCCATATAAATTGAAATATAGTATAACAAAGTTGCTATAGAACCTAAAGCAGCCACCACGTAAGTTCTTGCCGCCCATTTCAGAGAATCCTTGGCCCCAGCCTGTTCTTGTTGCGTTAACATCTTTTTATTTTCTAACCAAGCTAATGCACGATGGCTGGCATCGTATTCAACAGGCAAAGTAATTATTGAAAACAAAGTGGTTGCGGCAAAAATCACGATTCCAATCAACAATAACTGAGGAAAGGTTTTAATCATCAAGATACCCGCCAGTAAAATCCACTGCATATAAGTCGATGCAACATTTACCACCGGAACCAACTTAGAACGCATTGTCAACCACTGATATCCCACGGCATGTTGTACCGCGTGACCGCATTCGTGTGCTGCAACAGCCGCGGCCGCAGCATTTCTTTGATTATAAACTGCCTCACTTAAATTCACCGTTTTATCCAATGGATTGTAATGGTCTGTTAATTGTCCCGCAACCGAGATTACTCTCACATCGCGAATGCCATTATCAGCTAACATTTTTTCGGCGATTTCAGCTCCGCTCATTCCGTTTTGCAAATGCAATTTAGAATAATGTTCAAATTTACTTTTCAGTCTTGAACTCACCAACCAGCTAAAAAGCATAATTACTCCAGCCAGCACTATATAACTCATTCCCATATCTTTATTTTTTTTTTAATATAAATCTACAAATTACACATCAAATTTAGCACCAATTTTTTACAATGTCAATTTGGCATTTATAAAACATAACGTGAATACCCCTGATTTTACAATTGAAACAAAAAAATCCAAATTCTATTAAATAGAATTTGGATTATATCATGTTTTTGTAGAGACGCACTGCAGTGCGTCTCTACAACGTTACCAATATTAATTATCCCACCATATTGATGATTTTCCCCGGCACAATAATCACCTTGTTCGGTGTTCTTCCTTCTAATTGTTTGATGGTTCTTTCATCTTTCATTACAATTTCCTCGATTTGTTCCTTGGTTAAATCCAAAGGCAAAACCATCGTGAAACGCATTTTCCCGTTGAAAGAAACTGGATATTCCTTGCTGCTTTCAACCAAATGCTGTGCGTCAAATATTGGAAAATCAACCGTTGCAATCGAACCAGAATTCCCTAATAACGACCATAATTCCTCAGCGATGTGCGGTGCATATGGTGAAATCAGAATCGCTAATGGTTGCAAGATTGCACGAGAATGGCAGTTTTGAGCGGACAATTCATTCACGCAAATCATAAACTGAGAAACCGAAGTATTGAAAGAGAAACCTTCAATATCTTCCGCCACTTTTTTGATCGTTTTGTGTAATGATTTTAAGTTGTCTTTCGTTGGTTCGTCATTGGTAACAATCAAACCATTATCATCAAAATACAAACGACATAGTTTTTTCAAGAACCCAAAAACTCCAGAAATTCCTGCCGTGTTCCAAGGTTTCGCTTGTTCTAATGGCCCTAAGAACATTTCATACAAACGCAACGTATCGGCTCCGTATTCGTTACAAATATCATCCGGTGTTACTACATTGTATTTGGATTTCGACATTTTTTCAACCTCGCGAGTGACTACAAATTTGTTGTTTTCATCCGTGATAAATATTGCCCCTCTATAATCTTCTCTCCAATTTTTGAATTTCTCAATATCTAATTCATCTGAAGAGTTTACAAATGAAACGTCAGTATGAATTGATTGGAAAAACAACTCTGGAACATCTTCAAACTTACCAGATTTAAGTTCTTCTTTTAGATTTGAAAATTCTTCGTGAGTATCGATTAAATTCAACAAACTTTTCGAAATCTCCGGCAAGCTCATCGTTTTAGAAACAAATACTGTGTTGAAGTATTCTGATGCAGTAGGCGTATCTTCAATTAAATCCTTTTCGTTTTTATAAGGAAAAACAAATCCCAACCTATATACAAACGCACTCATCCCCAAAATCATTCCCTGATTAATCAGTTTTTTGAACGGTTCTTCGGTTGGTGCAAAACCTTTGTCTTTTAGGAATTTGTTCCAAAAACGAGAATACAATAAATGTCCGGTTGCGTGTTCGCTTCCGCCAATGTATAAATCTACGCTTTCCCAATACGCCAATGCGTCTTTGCTTGCAAATTCATTCTCGTTGTGAGCATCCATATAACGCATCCAATACCATGAACTTCCTGCCCAACCTGGCATTGTGTTCAATTCTAAAGGAAATATTGTTTTGTTGTCGACTAAATCCGTATTCACAACTTCATTCGTTTCTGTATTCCAAGCCCAAACCAATGCGTTTCCTAAAGGCGGCAAACCTTCTTCGGTTGGCAAATATTTTTCTACTTCCGGCAAGATGATTGGCAAATATTTCGCATCAATCATTTGCGGCAAGTCATTCACATAATATACCGGAAACGGCTCTCCCCAATAACGCTGGCGAGAGAAAACAGCATCACGCAAACGGTAATTCGTTTTTCCTTTTCCTTGATTTAATTTTTCTAATTCCTCAATTACTTTTTGAGTTCCTTTTTTATAATCTAATCCATTTAGAAAATCAGAATCTACCAATTGAAAACCTTCTTTGGCTCCAAAAGCAGCTTCAGATATATCTTTATCAAAAATGTTCTTGATTTCCTTCATACCTTGTTGACCTTTGAAGAAATTCGCAAAAGCATAATCTCTTTCATCGCCGCAAGGAACTGCCATAACTGCACCTGTTCCGTAACCCGCCAAAACATAATCGCCAATCCAAACCGGAATTGGTTCTTTCGTAAACGGATGTTCCGCAAACGCTCCTGTGAAAACTCCCGAAATGGTTTTTACATCAGCCATACGTTCTCTTTCGGAACGTTTTGACGTTTTTTCTATATAGGCTTCAACTGCTGCTTTATGTTCTGCAGTTGTAATTTGTGAAACCAATTCATGTTCTGGCGCCAAAGTCATAAACGTAACTCCAAAAATAGTATCAGGTCTGGTGGTGAATATCCCCACCCCAACCCTCCCCGAAGGGGAGGGAGACGAGATGCTAACCGTGTCAATAAGAACTTCATTTAATAGATTCCCATTATTATCTTCTTTACTATCTCCAAAGTTATCGGCTTTGGTTCCTCCCCCTTCGGGGGAGGTCAGGAGGGGGAATGTCACCATTGCTCCAACGGATTTTCCAATCCAGTTTCGTTGACTTTCTTTAATACTTTCGCTCCAATCAATATCGTTCAAACCTTGCAACAAACGTTCTGCATAAGCCGAAATTCGCATGCTCCATTGTGTCATTTTCTTGCGCACCACCGTAAAACCGCCACGTTCTGAAACACCATTTACGATTTCGTCATTTGCCAAAACCGTTCCTAATCCAGGACACCAGTTCACCTCAGTCTCGGCTAAATAAGTCAATCTGTATTGCAACAAAATTCTCTCCTGCTGTTCTTTTGCGAAAGCCTTCCATTCATTGGCAGAAAAAGCTTCAATATTTTCATCGCAAACCGCATTGACATTTACATTCCCTTCTGTTGAAAAAATGGAAACCAAAGTCGAAATATCTTCGGCTTTATCGCCGTTTTTATTGTACCAAGAATTGAACAATTGAATGAAAATCCATTGTGTATGCTTGTAATAATCGGGATTCGAAGTGCGGACTTCTCGGCTCCAATCAAAAGAGAATCCAATTTTATCCAATTGTTTTCTGTATCCCGCAATTTTATTTCCTTCTTTATCCGTTCCTCCATCAATATTTACCGAAGTCGTATCTTCTGGACGCTGACCCGTTTGTATCGCATATTGCTCCGCAGGCAATCCAAAACTGTCGTAGCCCATTGGGTGCAACACATTAAACCCTTGATGTCTTTTGTATCTGGAATACACATCAGAGGCAATATATCCCAGCGGATGTCCTACGTGCAATCCCGCTCCAGATGGGTAGGGAAACATGTCAAGTACGTAATATTTAGGTTTTGTCGAGTTGTTTTCGGCTTTAAACGTTGCATGATCTAACCAATATTTCTGCCATTTGGCCTCTATTTCGTTCGGATTGTATTTCATTCCTGTTTTTTATTTTTATTTTAATGGAGTCATGCTTTCGCTTACTCAAGTCATATTTTAAAAAGTTGTAAAGTTGCAAAGTGACAAAGCTTAAAAAGACCAATTCACAATGACTAATTTCAGGTGCCAAATTTACGTTTATTGTACGAAAGTTAAAACTTTGAGCGTTATTAACTTTAAATAAAGAAATTCTTTATTATTTTTACCCAATAATTTCAATAAACTATGAGTTCTTCCTTTGATAAATTTCAAAAACGCAGGTTAATTTCTTCTTATTTTTCAGTAGTGTTAAGTATTTTCTTAGTCTTATTTCTATTGGGAATGTTAGGCTTTTTTATTATAAATTCTAAAAAACTAGCCGATGATTTTAAAGAAAAAATTGCCATGACGGTATTTTTCAAAAACGAAGCGAATGACAGCATTATCAAAGCTTTTGATGGGGAATTAAAAACTGCTCGTTTTGCAAAATCATACGTTTATGTAACTAAAGAAACTGCTGCAAAGCAACATACTGATATTATTGGTGAAGACTTCTTGGAATTTTTGGGTGAAAATCCACTGCAAAATTCTTTTGACATTCATCTAAAAGCAGATTATGTAGTGAAAGACAGTATCACAAAAATCGAAAGCAGTTTACGCAAGAACGCTATGGTTTCGGATATCGTTTATGACAAACAATTAGTGAATTTAGTCAATGACAATATCAAAAAAGTCAGTATGTGGATTCTAATCGTTAGTGTTTTCCTAACTTTTATAGCTGTTTTATTAATTAACAGTTCATTGCGTTTATCCATCCATTCTCACCGTTTTATCATCAAAACCATGCAAATGGTAGGTGCAACAAAATCATTCATCAGAAAACCATTTGTAATGCGAAGCTTAAAACTAGGCCTTCTGGGTGCTGGTTTGGCCATCATTGCACTGATTGCTGTTTTGATTTATGTTCAAACAAATTTCCCAAATCTTGGTATTCTGGATGACAAACTACTTATTGGATTAGTGTTATTAAGTGTTTTGGGAGTTGGTATTTTAATTACTTGGTTAAGTACTTATTTTGCGACACAACGTTTCTTGAATTTGAGAACAGACGACCTTTACTAGTAGTCTTCAGTCTTAGTCTCAGTGTTCAGTAAAAAAATGCAGAAAACAATAGAATATAAAAAATGAAAAATAACGAACAAAACCACGAATTCCTTTTTGAGAAAGTAAATTATAAAATTCTATTGATTGGGATTGGAGTAATAGTACTGGGATTTATACTCATGTCAGGTGGTGGAAGCGATGATCCAAAAGTATTTAGTGAAGCGATTTTTGATTTTAGAAGAATTCGTTTGGCTCCAACAACTGTTTTAATTGGTTTTGGAATCACCGTTTTTGCTATTCTTAAAAATCCAAAAAAAGTATAAATGAATACTTTACAAGCATTTTTAATTGCTGTTATCGAAGGATTAACAGAATATCTTCCTATTTCCTCGACCGCTCACATGGTTTTTCTAAGTTCTTATTTTGGAATTCAACAGGATGATTTTGTCAAACTATTTCAGGTTTCTATTCAATTTGGAGCTATTTTGGCGGTAGTCGCGTTATATTGGAAGAACTTTTTCGATTTCAGCTCCCGAAGCGTCGGGATCAACTTTTACATCAAACTGATTTATGCCGTGATTCCAGCTTTGGTTTTAGGAAAATTATTCGATGATAAAATTGAAGCCATTCTTGGAGATCCCATTCCTATTGCAATTGTATTAATTTTAGGTGGAGTAATTTTACTGTTTATCGACAGTCGTTTTCAGAGTCCAACCGTTATTCAAGAAGAGGACATCACTGTAAAAAAAGCCGTAATCATTGGTTTTTGGCAATGTTTAGCAATGATGCCAGGAACAAGTCGTTCTGCTGCTTCGATAATTGGAGGAATGCAACAAGGATTGACGCGTCATGCAGCAGCGGAATTCTCTTTCTTTTTAGCGGTTCCAACCATGATGGCAGTTACTTGTTACTCTGTATTCTTAAAAACCTACGAGTCTTCACAGATGAAAGGCTACGAATTGATTTTAAATTCAAACGAAAATATACAATTATTCTTAATAGGAAACGTAGTTGCTTTTATCGTTGCCATCATAGCGATTAAATTCTTCATAGAAATCATCAAAAAATACGGTTTCAAACCTTGGGGTTGGTACCGAATAATCGTAGGTGTCTTCTTATTGATTTACTTTTCATACTTTAAATAATTCACTTTGAAGACAGCCGAAGACTACCAAAACGGACAAATTTTACTCATTGACAAACCCTTGAACTGGACTTCTTTTCAGGCGGTGAACAAATTGAAATGGGCTTTGATAACCAAACTGAATCTTCCAAAAAAATTTAAGATTGGTCACGCCGGAACTTTAGATCCTTTGGCTACCGGATTGTTATTAGTTTGTACCGGAAAATTTACCAAAAGAATTACCGAACTTCAAGGTCAAGCCAAAGAATATAACGGAACTTTTCACATTGGGGCGACCACGCCTTCGTATGATTTAGAAACCGAAATTGATCAAACTTTCCCAACGGAACATATTGACGAGGCTTTAGTACACGAAACCGTGAAACAATTTTTGGGCGAAATAGACCAAAAACCACCAATTTATTCCGCAATCAAAAAAGATGGCGTTCGCTTATACGAACATGCCAGAGCAGGAGAAACCATTGAAATCGCGACAAGAAAGACTACGATTCACGAATTTGAAATTACAAGAATCGCACTTCCTGAAGTCGATTTTAGAGTGGTTTGCAGCAAAGGAACTTACATTCGCTCTCTGGCTTTTGATTTTGGAAAAGCTATGCATTCAGGCTCGCACTTAACCGTCTTACGTCGAACAAAAATTGGTGATTATGATGTAAAAGACGGAATAGATGTTATCGCTTTCGAAGATAGTTTAGGACTAAATATCTAGTGTTTTGAGATTTTTAGGAATCTTAACCGGTTTGCTATTATCTACATTTTCTGCTTTTTCACAAGAAAAAAAATTCACTTACTCGCAATTTGACGTTACCATTTCTATCAAAGGAAATCCCGACAGAGACGAAGAAAATCCTTATACGCAGTAAAAAGGAACTTGGTTCCTTCCAGATGGTATTGCGTCTAAGTTTGGATATGGAATCCATTACAAAAAATGGATTGGACTAGGAATTCATTCCGGAATTAACTGGGAATGGACTGAAAAACTGGTTGTTGTTCCTGTTTTTGCTAATTTTAGATTGAGCCCAATCGTAGGCGACGACACCAGAATTACACTGCAACTTGGTTTAGGGAAAGCACTTGCTCTGGGTCGAGGAAATTTAATGGACGATTATAAAAAAATAAGCTTGGGAATACAAAACGCTGATGATGTAATGCTTTTTATTGAATTAAACCATTATTCATTCCTTATAAACAATCAAAGAGATTCTGGAAATATAAGTTTAGGAATTTCTTTAATTACTTTTTAAATCTAGATCTTTTTGGATATTAAAAGACTAGAATTTAAACCCTTTTTACATCCTCAATTCTAATATAAAAAGCAAAAACACATGATAAATACAAAATTGAATTTATTATGTGTTTTTTCTAAATTTAAAGTATTTTTACTCCATACTCTTTTTTTTACTTGGCTTCGCCAAATTAATTTAATAATGAGATCTATTTTCATCTCCAAATAGTAAATTGGACAAATAATCATAAACCTTTTCAAATAGCTTTTTCATAATGATGTTATTTAAATTGTGAAACAATAAATCTAAACACCAAAAAAAGTAGATCAAATAGCAGACTTGGTTTTACATCACTAATTTACAATTTTTTTTCATACAAAAAAATCAATTATTTGTTAAAGAGAGACTAATCGTAAACAGACCTTAAATATCTTACAGATTCTCCATCAAATTAATCAGTTCTTGCTGAGTGCTCAATCCTTTATTGTGCAAATACCATAATTGCAAATCTGTTTTTGCAGTTTCATCAATGGTACCAAATTCTTTTTTATAATTTGTGATTAAGTCGGCTGCATCTTTGGGCCTTGGTCCCCAGCTCCCTAGAAGATCTCCGGTTGCTTTTTCAATTATAACTACAATTGGAATCGCTTTGGCTTTTTTAGTTAAAAATAGATTCATCAAATCTTCATTCTCATCTCTCAAAACGATTTTTAATTCTATTTTTCCAGATTCTTCGGCCATTTTATGAATAATGGGCAATATTTGAGCAGCATCACCACACCAACCTTCGGAAATAACTAACCAAATGTATTCTCCTTTTAGAGACTTTAATTTAAGACTATTTTCATTAGGTATTTTCATCGTTTTCTCCAAACGATTCATTCGGGTTTCATTTAATGTGCTATAAAGTGTCAGATTTTCAGATTGCTCATTACCGGTTGATTTACCTTCCACTAATAAATCTGAAACTAGTTTTCTATATTGTGGATAGGAATGGCTGTTAAATAACGCTTTAGCTATTGGAACTTTCATGATTTTTGATTTGTTTAAACAAAGTTACCATAAAAATGGGGTTTAAATATGACATATATCACCTTCAATTGGACAAAAAGAGTAATTTTATAACAAATTGTAAAGATGGATTTAAAAACAAAATCGATAGGGTTAGTGCTTTCTGGTGGAGGATCAAAAGGAATTGCTCATGCTGGAGTCATTAAATTTTTGGAAGAAAAAGAAATTCATCCCTCCAGAATAGCCGGTACAAGTGCCGGATCGATTGTTGGCGCAATGCATGCCTGGGGTAAAACACCCGCAGAAATTCTCGAATTCTTTAAGTCTATTTATCTTTTTCACTGGAAACACTTAACCTTCAAAAAAGCGGGTTTAATTGATTCGGAATCCTTCCGAAGTTATTTTTATTCTATTTTCAAAGATGCAGTGTTGGGTGATCTAAAAATCCCGCTTCAGATTACAGCTACAGATATGATCCGAGGAAAATTAAAAGTTTTTGGTCCGGAAACAAAAATAATCGATGCCATTCTAGCGTCATCGGCATTTCCAGGGATTCTGTCCCCTTATGAAATTCATGGAAAAATCTTTAGTGATGGCGGCATACTAAACCATTTCCCAACTGATATATTACAAGGTCAATGTGAAACCGTAATTGGGGTTTATGTGAGTCCAATTCAAAAAATAGAAGCCAAAGATTTGAGTTCAATAAAAGCAGTGACGACCAGAGCGTTTGATATTCTCTCAGCAAATTCAAACCAGCATAAATTTAACATTTGTGACTGGGTGATAGAACCAAAGGATTTGTGTCTGTACAGTACTTTTGAAACTAATAAAATCAAAATGGATGCTATTTTCAACATTGGCTACGAAGCCGCAAAAAAATCCTACGAAAAACTAAATTTATAAAATTTATGCAACACTTTTTTTAAAAAACAGAATATGTCTATATTTGCACCAATCAACGCAACACAAAAATGAAATACAACAGAATTCTTCTAAAACTAAGTGGCGAAGCTTTAATGGGCGACTTGCAATACGGAATTGACCCAAAAAGACTAGCGGAATATGCTGATGAAATTAAGCAAATTCATGAAAAAGGAGTAGAAATAGCTATTGTAATAGGTGGTGGAAATATTTTCAGAGGAGTTGCCGGAGCGAGTGCAGGAATGGACAGAGTTCAAGGTGATTACATGGGAATGCTTGCTACTGTTATCAATGGAATGGCTTTGCAAGGCGCATTAGAAGATAAAGGGATGAAAACCCGTTTGCAAACTGCCCTGAAAATGGAATCAATAGCGGAACCTTACATTAAAAGAAGAGCTGTTCGTCATCTT
This sequence comes from Flavobacterium xylosi, assembly GCF_042787345.1. Taxonomy (NCBI): domain Bacteria; kingdom Pseudomonadati; phylum Bacteroidota; class Flavobacteriia; order Flavobacteriales; family Flavobacteriaceae; genus Flavobacterium; species Flavobacterium xylosi. Next base: position 81,138 of record NZ_JBHZPZ010000004.1, read on the forward strand.
GAAAAAGGCAGAATTGTAATTTTTGGAGCAGGAACAGGAAACCCTTATTTCACTACGGATACTGCAGCTGTTTTACGCGGTGTAGAAATCGATGCTGATGTAATTCTAAAAGGAACACGAGTTGACGGTGTTTACGATTGTGACCCGGAAAAAAACGCAACGGCTGTAAAATTTGATTTCATCTCATTTGATGATGTCCTGAAAAAAGGATTGAATGTTATGGATACCACTGCATTCACATTAAGCCAGGAAAACAAACTCCCAATTGTAGTTTTTGACATGAATAAAATAGGGAATCTATTGAAAATCTGCGAAGGAGAAAACATAGGAACTGTAGTAAACATATAGTGTTCAATCACAGTTTACAGTCGCGAGCTGCGGCTAGAACTGGAAACTGAAACGGAAAACTGAAAACTAAAATTTATGACTGAAGAAATTGAATTTATATTAGATAGTACCAAAGAATCAATGATAGGTTCTATTGCGCATTTAGAAAAAGAATTTTTGAATATTCGTGCAGGAAAAGCATCTCCAGCCATGCTAGGAAGTGTTTTTGTTGATTATTACGGATCGGCGACACCACTTTCTCAAGTATCAAAAATTAGTGTACCTGATGCCAGAACGATTACGTTACAGCCTTTTGAAAAAAACATGTTGCATCCTATTGAGAAAGCGATTATGATTGCCAATATTGGTTTTAATCCAATGAATAACGGTGACGTGATTATCATAAGCGTTCCTGCATTAACAGAGGAAAGAAGACGCGATCTTGCAAAACAAGCTAAAGTGGAATCCGAAGATGCTAAAGTGGGTATAAGAAACGCTCGTAAAGATGCCAATACCGAGATTAAAAAATTGGAAAAAGAAGGAACATCCGAAGACATTTGTAAAAGTGCCGAGGAAGAAGTTCAAAACTTAACCAATAGTTACATCAAAAAAATAGATGAACTTCTTGTTCACAAAGAATCTGAAATCATGAAGATTTAAGTTCCGTATAAATCCATAAAAAAATCCGTCTCGTTATTTTATAAGACGGATTTTTCATTTCTTATCTTTTTTCATAAAATACAGGTCTCTCTGTTTTAGTTTAAGATGGTTTATGGTTTAATAATTAACACCGATGGTGTATTATTAAGCCAAATACTGTGAGAATCAAGCAGTTTTTTCCAGCTTTCTAAACTGATAACCATCAAATCCTGATCCTCTAAAAACTCTTTTTTAATTGTTCTTTCCTGCATCATCATAATATGATTCGGCGCTATTTGTTCTATGGAACGAATCCCTTCCTGAATTTTTCGGTTGTTTCTAATGTGACCCACCGCATCCAAAACAGTAATTTGCGAACCATTATTGTGAATCAGTTTTTGCGCAAATTCAATCAAAAAGGCATCTTCCTCGCTAAAAATAGGCATAAAAACCTGATTGATTTCGTCTAATTCTTTATCGACAAGAATTCCAACTGACATTTTGCTTTTAGCAATAATTTGCCTCGTTCTTTCATCAAAGGGCGAATTTTCAAACAACCCTTCTTTTCCAGTAAATTTATCAATCAAACGATCCGGATTAATAATTCTTGTCGTAAAACCAAGTACTTTACCCAGTAAAGTTCCTTCAAAAATAGATTGCCCCAAGCCTACTAATAACAAATCGTATTCGCCATGATTAGCCGTATCAGTAATATCCGAATCAATATCATTTGACGCTTTGAAAAGAGTGGTTATTTTTTGATTTAAATTTTCCGACTCAGAAATAACCGGTAAAAACATTTCCCGTTCATAATCTTTCACATCAAAGGAATGCAACTCTGAACTTAACGATAAATGCATTGCGGTAACAACCGTATTCCCGCCTTGTTTTTTGACTAAACTATTGGCCACTTTCAACAATGTTTTTCCTTTTTCGGGTGTGGCAAAAGAAATCAGCACTTTGTATTTACTTTTATTGCTGATTTCTTCAGGTACTATGCTGCTTTTGGTTTTAAAAATATAATTAATTAAATCCAAAGCCGGACCGGTCATGAAGGTGGTTGCCAATGCCATAATAACCATCATGGTGAAAATTTCGGTAGATAAAACCCCTAAATCGTATCCAATATTTAGCACCACCAATTCCATCAAGCCTCTTGTATTCATCAAGGTACCAATAGACAAACTGTCTTTCCAGCTATGCCCTACGAACTTTGCCGCAAGCGCACTACCAAAAAACTTACCTACGACCGCAACTAAAATAATTAAGCCGGTAATTTTCCACAAATGAGGATCATCAATCAATCCTATTTGGGTTCTTAAACCCGTAAAAACAAAGAATAAAGGAAGTAAGATTACAACGGAAACATCTTCTACTTTTTCGATAAAAATAGTACGGAACTTATTATTTTGAGGCATGATTGCTCCAGCCAAAAATGCTCCGAACAAAGCGTGAATCCCTATCAACTCCGATGCATAAGAAGACAATAATAAGGTCAAAAAGAAAATAGCCACAACTGGCTTGCTCAAACTTTCTCTTGTGGAATTCAAATCACCCACTCTTTTTAGGAAAGGCCTAACTACTTTTAGCATAACAATTACATATAGTATCGCTAGCGCAATAACATACAAAGAACTCATAAAGGAGCCTGCTTTTACAATGGCAATTACTGCTGCCAGAATGCACCATGCGGTAATATCATCGGCAGCGGCGCAGGTAATTACAATTGCCCCTAATTTCGTTTTATGAATTCCACGTTCCCTAATAATCCCAGCCAAAACTGGAAAAGCCGTAATACTCATGGCAATTCCCAGGAACAATCCAAAAGAAAGGAATTCAACGCCTGGAGGCGCAAAAGAATGGTATATAAAATAAGCCAATCCTAACCCTAAAGTAAACGGAATAATAATGCTGGCGTGACTAATAACAACAGCATCGTGCGCTTTATTTTTAAGCACTTTTAAATCCAATTCCATCCCAATAACAAACATGAAAAGGATTAATCCAATTTGGCTCAAAAACTGCAGGTTACCTAACGAATCTTTTGGAAACAACATTGCCGAAAATTCAGGAAAATACATCCCGATTAAAGAAGGTCCTAAAACTATCCCCGCAATCATCTCCCCTATTACAGTTGGCTGCCCAATTTTTCTGCAAACCCATCCAAAAAATCGAGCGACTAAAATAATAGTAACAATTTGCGCCAGCAGAATGGCTAGCGGATGTTGCAAATTATGGTTCATTGACGTTAAAAAATCATTCCAATGTCCGTTTTCTATTTGGTGATGAACAATATTTTGTCCTATTTCAAGGGTTTTCCCTTTCAGGACAATCCAATACATCAATGCAGAAAATCCACCTATGATTATCAAATAAAAAAACGAATTTTTAAAACTTCTCATACAACCTGCTTTTTAAATTATCAATGCTTTACGATGCAAATATGGGAAGTGATTTTTGAGAAATAAAGGGAAACACAAGGTAATTTCCGCCGAATGTAACAAGAGTGGAAAACTTTGTAATAAGTTAGATTTTGACTTTTATTAAAAAATCAGAACGATAGGTTTCGCTCAAAATTAGTGCAATAAATTTTCCGTTTTGTTCCTGATGAATCAGCGTAATTTCATTGTGGTTGAAAAATTTGACTGCTGTCATGCAGATAATTTCCTTTTTATTCACTCTACAAAAATCAACCTCAGGAAGCTGACTTAAAAGGGAATCAAAATTAATGTTTTTTAAAATCAGGGAACTTCCATCAACGAGAAACACTTCCTTATCCCTACTGTCAGTCAATGCAGTTTTAATGTATTGAATCTGATGAAAATACAACAAAGCCTTCCCTTTATCCGTATTCAAATTAATGAATTTTTTAGTGATCGCAGGTTTATTGAATCGTTCCACAGCCTTTGTAACTGCTTTTTGCAAACGCTCTTTGGTCACCGGTTTTGTAATGTAATCAACAGCATCAATATCAAATGCTTCAGCAGCGTAGTTTTTGTAGGCAGTGGTAAAAATGACTAATTTATTCTGTAGTAAACTCGCAAGAGTCAAACCATCAATTCCTGGCATTTCGATATCTGAGATACATAAATCAAAATCGAGTTTTGGAATTTCAGCTAATAATTTTTCCGGATTGTCGAATGCTTTTACGATTTCCAATTCTGGAATTTGCTCGCAAAGCATTTTCAGGTACGCCAATCCCGGCAATTCATCGTCCAGCAGCAAGCATTTGAGTTTTGTATTCAAGAAGATTGATTTTTAGGTGCGCAATATAAATGTCATTTTCGACAAATTTATCCAGTTTGAACTGATTTTTGTATATAATTTTCAATCGTTGTTCCAATGTGGTGGCTCCAATGCCGCTTCGTTCTTTTTTCAATATCTTTTTATCTGAAATTTTATTCGAAACTGTCAAAAAGAAACAATTGTCTTTGAATTCAAACAACACCGAAATAAAGGCGTCAGCACTTTGCAAATCAGCATGTTTAAAAGCATTTTCAATTAAATCTATCGAAATTAAAGGTGCTAAAAGCTGTTGTTCATAAAGAATTTCGCCTTCATTGATTTTGGTTTTCACTTTCAATTCAAAAAGCGGACTGACTTTAATTTTATTGATTTCTATAAGATTCAGTGCAAACTCAATTTCTTCTTTTGGAGAAACAAACTTTTTTTGACTTTCATATAAAATATAATCCAGCACATTCGCCAATTTATCCAACGCAAAATATGTTTGGTACGCGTGAGACTGTATTGAATTGAGAATATTTTTAAAAAGATGGGGATTCAACTTGGATTCTAATGTCTCCAACTGTAAATTATTCACTTTCATTTCCAGTAAACTAAACTTTTCCTCTACATTTTCTTTTGCTTTTCCTGATTGGATTAATCGATAAATAACATAGCAAAGTGCAATTATCAGTATTAGAATAATTGCCAGAAACATATAAATCACACTACTATTATCTTGAATTTGATTCATGTTTTATGTTTAAAATACTTTAGAAAGTAAAAATCATTTTCCGTGTTTAATGACTCGAAACGAATTTCAGTCCAATAATAGAACTGATTAAAGTGGTGATGAAAAATATGCGCCAAAAATCAGCCGGTTCTTTAAAAACAAAAATCCCTACCAAAACTGTTCCCACCGCTCCTATTCCGGTCCAAACCGCATAAGCAGTTCCTATGGGCAGAGTTTGCGTGGCTTTGTAAAGCAATACCATACTAACAGCCAAACACAATAAGAATCCACCCAACCATAAGGTCGCAGTCATTCCGTTGCTTTCTTTGGCTTTTCCTAAACAAGTTGCAAAACCCACTTCAAAAAGTCCGCCAATAATCAATAAAATCCAGTTCATTTTTAATGTTTTATAATTAAAACGGATGGAACGTCACGCAACCAATCACTTCTGGAATCTACCAGGGCTTTCCAACTTTCGAGACTAATTAGCATTAAATTCTGTTTGTCTAAAAATTCTTTTTTGACACTCCCATCCTGTATTAAACCTATATTGTTAGGGTATTTTTGTTTTAAAGAATTTATGGCACTCTCCATAACAAAATTGGTATTGACGAGTCCTTTTACATCCAAAATCATAATTTTAGAATCGTTGTTATAGATTAATTTTTGCACATAATCGATCAGGAATGAATCTTCCGGACTAAAAATTGGAATAAAAACCTGGTTTACATTTTGCAATTCTTTGTCAATTAAAATCCCCAAAGGCATTTTAGTTTTGGCGATGATCTGTCTTGTTCTTTCATCAAATGGGGAATTTTCAAAAAGTCCTTCTTTTCCGGTAAACTTATCAATCAATCGATCCGGATTGATAATTCTTGTAGTAAAACCAATTACTTTACCAAGAATGGTTCCTTCAAAAATTGATTTTCCTAAACCTACCAGCAATAAATCATAGTCTCCTTGATTGGCAATGTCAGCAATTTCCGTTTCGATGTCCATGGTCACTTTAAAAATAGTCGTGATGTCCTGATTCAATAATTGTGATTCTTCTACAACGGGATAGAAACTGTTTTTTTCTTTGTCTTCCATATTAAATTGATGCATTTCATCACTCAACGATAAATGCATGGCAGTAATACTTGACGAATCTTTTTGCTTTTTTATTAAACTATGTGCCAATCTCAAAAGCGATCTCCCTTTCTCGTTGTTTCCAAACGAAAGTAAGATTCTGTACTTGTTGTGATTCAGCATTACTTCTAAATCATTTACATCCTTAGTTTTAAAAACATAGTTAATCAAGTCCAAAGCCGGGCCCGTCATAAAAGTGGTGACTAAGGCCATGATAACCATCATTGTGAAAACTTCGGGTGTTAAAACTTTCAGTTCCAATCCTATGTTTAACACAATAAGTTCCATTAATCCTCTGGTATTCATCAAAGCACCAATGGTCAAACTATCCCGCCAGTTCTGGCCTACAAATTTGGCTGCCAAAGCACTTCCCAAGAATTTTCCAACTACCGCTACCAGAATAATAAAACCGGTAACTTTCCATAAATAAGGATCATTAATAAGACCAATTTCTGTTTTTAAACCTGTAAATACAAAAAACAACGGCAGTAAAAGTATCACAGAAACATCTTCGACTTTTTCTATAAATATAGTTCGGAATTTAGGAACATCCGGCATAATGGCACCCGCCATAAAAGCGCCAAAAAGTGCATGAATACCAATAACTTCAGTGGCGTAAGACGAAAGTATAAGTACCAGAAAAAAGATAGCCACTACCGGTTTTATAATACTTTCTTTAGAACCGTATAAATCCCCTATTCTCTTCAAAAAAGGTTTCACGATAAAAAGCATGGCAATAACATAAAGTACTGCCAGCATAATAATATATAACGAACTAACGAAAGTTCCCGCTTTTACAATCGCAATTACAACAGCAAGAATACACCAGGCAGTAATATCATCGGCAGCGGCACAAGTAATTACAATAGCGCCTAATCTGGTTTTATGAATCCCTCTTTCCTGAACTATTCTTGCCAAGACAGGAAAAGCGGTTATACTCATGGCGATTCCCATAAACAAACTGAAAGCTAAAAATTTAACGCCTTCGGGAGCAAATCTATTGTAAACAAAATAAGCCAGCCCAATTCCCAATGCAAACGGAATAACAATACTCGCGTGGCTTATAACAACAGCTTCATTAGCCTTATTTTTCAATACTTTCAAATCGAGTTCCATCCCAATTACAAACATAAAAAGTATCAACCCTATTTGACTCAAAAATTTTAAATTCCCTAACGATTCTACAGGAAATAAAGCAGCTGAAAATTCAGGAAAATACATCCCCAACAAGGAGGGCCCAAGAACAATTCCCGCAATAATTTCACCAATAACAGAGGGCTGTCCGATTTTTTTAAAAACCCATCCAAAAAAACGGGCTACGAGGATTATCGTTATGATCTGTGCTAACAAAATCGCTAATGGATCTTGAAAATTATGCTGCATAGAAGCTATAAAATCATTCCAGGAACCATTCTCAATTCCTGAAACCGCTATTTTTTTACTTCCTTCTAAACGCTTTCCTTTTTTAATAATCCAATAGATTAAAGCAGTGAAACCTCCGGTTACACCAACATAAAATAATAGATTTTTATAATTTTTCATAGATATATTTAAATAGATAACCTCTTCTTTATAAAGCAAAGGTGAGAAAATCAAATGTATAATTTATATCGCACAATATTATGCAATTGTAAAATAAAAAAATACTCGTTTTTTTGCTCCCTATATCTCCAAAAACATCTTTTAATCATTATAATTCATGTCAGTTTGATTACATTTGCACCCATTTTAATTCATATATGAAAAAGAAAAAAACAGTAGGATTTTGGGAATCAATCGCCCGAATTGTGCTTAAAAACAGAATAGTTATACTTGGAGTTATACTTGCCATAACCGTTTTTCTGGCACTGCAATGGAAAAACCTGGGCATGACGTATACTGAAGCCAATTTACTTCCTAAAAAACATATTGTAAATCAACAGTACGAAGACTTTTTAAGCAAATTTGGCGAAGAAGGAAATCTGATTGTTATTGGCTTCAAAGACAAAGAATTTTTTACTCCAAAAGCTTTTGCTGCTTGGAACGAATTGATGACTGGCTTGAAAAACTCCAAAGAAGTGGAGTTAGTTGTTTCTTTGAATGATTTAAAAAAATTAGAGAAAAACGAAACTGAAGAAAAATTTGAATTAGTTCCTCTTATTGATCAAAAACAGAGCGTAAATCCGGCTTATTTACAGAAAATAAAAAACGAACTTTTCAATAATTTGCCTTTTTACGAAGGATTATTGTTCAATAAACAATCGGGAAGCATTCGTTCCGCAATTTATCTAAACAAGAAGATTGTCAATACTGCAGCTCGAAAAACCTTCATTATTGAAAACCTAGTTCCAAAAATCGAGAAATTTGAGAAAACTACTGGAATAGATCTTCGTGTTTCGGGTATGCCTTACATCAGAACCATAAATGCTGAGAATATGAAAGGCGAAATCGGGCTGTTTATTGGCTCGGCTCTGTTCATTACTTCATTAATTTTCTTTTTATTCTTCCGCTCATTTCGAGCAACATTTATATCCATTTGTATTTTACTTTTTGGAGTAATGTGGTCTTTTGGAACATTGGGATTATTCCATTATAAAATCACCATTTTAACGGCTATTATTCCTCCATTGATTATTGTCATTGGCATTACAAACTGCATTTTCCTGATAAATAAATACCAGCAAGAAATAAGAATCCACCACAATCAGGCCAAAGCTTTACAACGAGTTATTTCAAAAATTGGTGTTTCTACACTGATGACGAACTTAACGACTGCGGCAGGTTTTGCCACTTTTATGATTACGGGTAACGATTTACTTTTCGAATTTGGATTAGTAACGTCCATAAATGTCATCTCGGTATATCTGCTGACCCTAGTTGTGGTTCCAATTGTTTACAGTTTCATGCCTTTACCAGAGGAAAAACACTTGTATCATTTAAGTAAAATCTATATTTCAACTTTATTGGATTGGGTGGAGAATGTCGTAAAATACAAACGAAAAACCATCTATATCATTTATGCTTTACTATTGGTATTTAGCGTAATTGGAGTTTCACAAATGAAAGTTTCGGGAAGTTTGATTGGCGAAATGCCAAAAAGTGCTTCTTTCTTTAAAGATATTGTCTTTTTCGAAAAAGAATTCAACGGCGTAATGCCACTGGAGATTATGATTAACACCAAGCGCAAAAAAGGGGTTATGAAATTGTCCACGATGAAAAAAATGGATGAATTGCAAAAGACCATTTCGGAAATTCCAGAATTGTCAAAACCGATTTCTATTGTGAATCTGGTTAAATATTCTAAGCAGGCCTATTACAACGGCAATCCGGAATATTACGAATTACCCACATCTCAAGAGCAAGCATTCATCCTTTCGTATGCCAAAAATGCCACCAAAAATACCAAAGAGAATTTGATGAAAAGCTATGTGGATTCTACGGGACAATATGCCAGAATCACCACTTTCATGAAAGACATTGGAACGGAAGAAATGGCAAGAGTAGAAGGTAAACTCCATCAAAAAATTGATAAAATTTTTCCAAAAGACCGTTATGAAGTGACGCTTACCGGAAAAGCGCTGGTTTTTCAAAAAGGAACTTCTTACCTAATAGACAATCTTATCGAGTCACTTATTTTCGCTATTTTATTGATTGCGGGATTAATGACGTACTTATTTAGATCCGGAAAAATGGTATTGGCATCCGTGATCACCAATATTTTGCCGCTTTGCATCACCTCTGGATTGATGGGTTACTTTGGTATTCCGTTGAAACCATCGACGATTTTGGTTTTCAGCATAGCGTTTGGAATTTCGGTGGATAATGCGATACAGTTTATGGCAAAATACCGTTTGGACTTACTTCAAAACAAAGGAAAGGTCAAAAAATCAGTATTCAGTGCCTTACGAGAAACGGGAATCAGTACGTTTTATACTTCGATTGTATTGATTTTTGGATTTGCGATTTTTACATTATCTAGTTTTAGCGGAACGATCGCCCTTGGCGGTTTGATTTCCTGTACTTTATTGTTTGCCATGTTTGCTAATTTATTGGTTTTACCGGCGTTAGTATTGACATTTGAGAAGAAAAGAGCCAAAAAAGAAGATCTTATTGAAGAACTTAATTAAGTTTTTTTAGGAGCTATTCCCGCTATTCATTGCAATCTTTTTTCTCGTTCCAAAAAACGAGAAAAAAGGATTTCCATTACTATCAGGGCTAGGGAATTGCCGTAAAAACAACCTATTTATTCAAAACTATGCAAACTAACTTATCATTTCGACAAAGTAAGAATCCTATACAAACCGGCTCAAGATTATTAGATTTCTCCTTCGTCGAAATGACAGACGATCCTAAAAATAAATCCAAAAATTCTAAATATTTCCATTCGCCTAGCCCCGATAGTCCCGAAGCTTCGGGAGAAATCCTTTTACTTTTTTCCTTTAAAAAGTAAAAGATATAGCGAATAGCGGGAAATAGCTCCTGATTACCCTATTTCTGGCAATGACAATTACAAACAAATGATTTATATTTGCAATTCGGACACAAGACAATTTTCAATATCAATTATATAATTAAAATGAGACATACAAAAGTTAAAGACTTACTGAACAGTACCACGACGCTTCATGAAGTAAATGCAAAAGGATGGGTGAGAACTTTTAGAAACAATCAATTTATTGCCTTAAACGATGGTTCGACCATTGATAATATACAATGTGTTGTCGATTTTGAGAACACGCCAGACGAAACCTTGAAGAGAATTACGACTGGGGCAGCAATATCTGTAACAGGAACGTTGGTGGAAAGTAAAGGTGCCGGACAGAAATTTGAAATTCAAGTGGCAAAACTGGAAATCCTTGGAGATTCAGATGCAGAGAAGTTCCCCATACAGCCAAAAAACAAACCGAGCTTAGATTTTTTGCGTGAAAATGCGCATTTAAGAGTTCGTACGAATATGTTTGGAGCCATAATGAGAGTACGTTCGGTATTGTCGTATGCCGTTCACAGCTATTTTCAAGAGAAAGGTTTTGTGTATGTAAATACGCCAATCATCACAGGATCTGATGCTGAAGGTGCCGGTGAAATGTTTAAAGTTACCGCTTTGCCATTTGACGGAACGCCAAGAACCGAAGAAGGAAAAGTGAATTACAAGGAAGATTTCTTCGGAAAAGAAACGAATCTAACGGTTTCGGGACAACTAGAAGGAGAAACTTTTGCAATGGCTTTGGGTCAGATTTATACTTTTGGACCAACATTTAGAGCCGAAAACTCGAATACTTCGCGTCACCTTGCGGAATTTTGGATGATTGAGCCAGAAGTGGCGTTCAATGATTTGAATGACAACATGGATTTGGCTGAAGATTTTATTCAGTATGTAATCAAATACACGATGGACAAATGTCCGGAAGATTTGAAATTCCTGGAAACAAGATTATTGGATGAAGAAAAATCGAAACCAGTTGCTGAAAGAAGCGAAATGCCGCTTTTGGAAAAATTAAACTTTGTTTTGGAAAATAATTTCAAACGTGTTTCGTATACGGAAGCAATTGATATTTTAAGAGATTGTACGCCAAATAAAAAGAAAAAATTCAACTATATCATCAACGAATGGGGTGCTGATTTACAATCAGAACACGAGCGTTATTTGGTAGAAAAACACTTTAAATGTCCGGTAATCTTGTTTGACTACCCGGCAAATATCAAAGCATTTTATATGCGTTTGAACGAAGACGGAAAAACAGTTCGTGCGATGGATATCCTTTTCCCTGGAATTGGAGAAATCGTGGGTGGTTCTCAAAGAGAGGAACGTTTTGATGTTTTGGTTGAAAAAATGAAAGCCTTAGGAATTGATGAAGAAGAATTATGGTGGTATCTTGATACCCGAAGATTCGGTTCAGCGGTTCACTCCGGTTTTGGACTTGGATTCGAAAGATTGGTATTATTTGTAACAGGAATGACAAACATTCGTGACGTAATTCCTTTTCCAAGAACGCCAATGAATGCGGAATTTTAGATTTTTACTACGAAGTCTTTTTGCCGCAAAGGCGCTAAGACACTACGTTTTTTTTTGTAAAGTTGGAAAGAGGTTTTGCCGCAAAGACACTAAGACACTACGTTTTTTAATGTGATGAATGAAAATTAAAAAAACATAAAACTAAAAAAAAGGTTTTGCCGCAAAGGCACTAAGACACTACGTTTTTTAATGTGAAGAATAAAAATTAAAAACTTTTGTTAAACTGAAAAGAGGTTTTACGTGAAGACATTAAGACTCAAAGAAATTGCAAAAAAACTATTGTTTTATCTCTGTTTTTGTGATAAAACTATTTTAGATAAAGGCTTTGCGACTTAGCGCCTTCGTGGCAAGAAAAAAAAGTTAGTGGTAAAAAAAATAAAATATGATTACAGAAAGAACTGAAGCCATTGCTAGAATAGTTGTTAATTCGGCTTTTAAAGTTCATAAAGAACTTGGACCTGGTTTATTGGAAAGAGTTTATGAAGTTTGTTTGGCGCATGAAATCAGCTAAGCTGGTCTTGATGTAAAAAGACAAATCGACATTCCTATTATTTACGATGGAATTGAATTTAGTGAAGGTTTACGACTGGATTTATTAGTTGAAGATTCTATTATTATCGAAGTCAAAGCAGTAGAACTGGTAAATCCTGTTTGGGACGCTCAAATCATAAGCCATCTAAAATTGCTAAATAAAGATTTAGGATTTTTGATCAATTTTAATGTTCCATTAATAAAAAGTGGCATCAAAAGATTCATCAATACAAAAAAGAATTATTAAGAGATTTTGAGCCTTAGTGGCCTAAATAAAACAAAAAACTTTGCGCCTTTGCGTCTTAGTGGCAAATAACAAATAAATTAGTGCCTTATTATGCTAAAGCAATTCTTAAATTTAAAATTATCCCAGAAATTATCTCCTCAACAAATTCAGTTGATGAAGTTAATTCAATTGCCTACGCAAGCTTTTGAACAACGTTTATTGGAAGAAATGAACGAAAATCCGGCTCTTGAGGCAGGTAAAGAAGAGGAAGATTATGAAAAGGACGAGTTCGAAAACGAAGATTATGATGATTATGATGATGCGGAATCAGAACGAATTGATGCCGAAGACATTAATATAGACGAATATTTAAGTAACGACGAAACACCCGATTATAAAACCCAAGCCAATAATTACAGTGATGATGACGATGAGCGCGAAACGCCTTTTGCCGCTCCGGTAAGTTTTCACCAGGATTTAATCAATCAGTTGAATACTTTTATTCTGAATGATGAAGAGCGTGAAATTGCTGAATTTTTGGTAGGAAGTATTGACGATATGGGTTATATCCGTCGCAGCGTACCTGATATGGTGGATGACATGGCATTTACTCAAGGTATTTACACCGATGAGAAAACGGTAGAAAGAATGTTACAAGTCATTCATGAACTGGAACCATCAGGCGTGGGTGCACGTGATTTGCAGGAATGTTTGTTGTTGCAATTGAAACACAAAACACCAACAGAATATGTGGAACTAGCCACTGATATTATCGAAAATCAATTTGATGCGTTTACCAAAAAACATTACGATAAATTAATTCAAAAATACAATGTTTCAAACGAACAGCTTAAAAAAGCCATTCACGAAATAGAAAAACTGAATCCAAAACCAGGCGGATCTTTTACCGGAAACAACAAAGTTACCGAAAATGTGGTTCCTGATTTTGCCATCAGAATTGTGGACGGTGAACTAGAACTGACCTTAAACGGACGAAATGCACCTTCACTGCACGTTTCCAAAGATTATCAGGAAATGATGCAGACCTATAAGAGTTCGAAAGATAAATCAACTCAGCAAAAAGATGCGGTGCAGTTTATCAAACAAAAACTGGATTCGGCGAAATGGTTTATCGATGCGATTCGCCAACGTCAGGAAACGCTTTACGTAACCATGAATGCCATTATGCATTATCAGGAAGAATATTTCCTTGAAGGCGATGAAACCAAATTAAAACCGATGATTCTAAAAGACATTGCCGATATGGTAGGTCTTGATATCTCGACGATTTCACGTGTAGCCAACAGCAAATATGTGGAAACACCTTATGGCACGAAATTGATTAAAGAATTCTTCTCGGAAGCGATGAAAAATGATCAAGGTGAAGATGTTTCGACGCTGGAAATCAAAAAAATTCTTCAGAATACTATCGAAGAGGAAGACAAGAAAAAACCACTTCCAGACGATCAACTGGCTGAAATCCTAAAAGAAAAAGGCTATCCAATAGCAAGAAGAACAATTGCAAAATACAGAGAACAACTCGATATTCCTGTTGCTAGGATGAGAAAGAAGATGTAAGATTGTTGATTTGAGATTGCTGATTAACGATTTGAGATTTAATGTTGATAAATCATTCTGGATTTATACATTATTGTGAAGGTTTTCTTTAAAGCAATCCAAATAAATAGTATTTCTATAAAATGAAGAACCCTTTCAGAGTTTCGAACTCTTAAAGGGTTTTATATTTTCAATACTTTTATATTTTAATCCAGTTCCGGCTCCCTCTCCTTTGGAGAGTCCCGAAGCGCCGGGAGAGGAGAGGATTTTATTTCTCCTGATCTTTCCGCATCGCATGATAATACGCGGCACGGCTCAATGGTTCGTATTCTTCGATTTCGCCTAACATAACGAGTTTATCATTGTCGGTTTTACGGAAACTATAATTCGCAAGATTTCCAGTGCGGGTGCATACGGCATGCACTTTAGTAACATATTCGGCTGTGGCCATTAATGCAGGCATTGGACCAAAAGGATTTCCTTTAAAATCCATATCCAATCCGGCAACAATTACACGGATTCCTTGGTTGGCCAAATCATTACAAATTTTGACAATTTCATCATCAAAAAACTGCGCTTCGTCAATTCCTACGACATCACAACCTTGAGCCAAAATAGCGATATTTGCGGCAGCAGGAACAGGCGTGGAACGAATTTCGTTGGCATCATGGGAAACCACCATATTGTCGTGATAGCGCGTATCAATTTCCGGTTTGAAAATTTCTACCTTTTGCTTGGCAAACTGCGCTCTTTTCAAACGACGGATAAGTTCCTCGGTTTTACCCGAAAACATGGAGCCACAAATGACTTCGATCCAACCAAATTGTTCTTTATGATTTACTGTATTTTCGAGAAACATTTTGTATTTTTCTGACTTAAAAAATGAATAGTTTTTATTACTTTGTAACAGATAAAATCGAGTTGAAAATTTTATACTTTTACGTCGTTTCAAAAGTATAACATTTTTATCAAATCGAAGATTCACTAACACTTATTTGCAAAATAATAATATTGTAAGTAAAGGTTACTTCTTTCTTAGGCTAAAAAAACTCAGGAAGAAATTTATTGAAAAACACCCGCCAAAAACACTATAATTTCAAAGTCATGAAAAAAAAATTGGAAGCCGATTTAATCAGCATTGCACACAGAATATTACAGCTAAAAAATAAATCTGATATCAATCAATTATATTTGGAAACACAGAAATTATACGAAAAACTTTCTGTCTTGCGATTTGTAGAAGAACATTTTGGTGATGTAAAACCAACTATTGGCACTTTTGAAGTTGAAAAACAAATAGAACAGGCTTTCGCCAAAGAGGAATTGATACAACCAGAGCCAAGCAAAATAATCGATGAAGTAAAGGAAGAAGTTGCGGTTGAAACTCCTTTGGAACAAAACACAGAAACGACCGGTATATTGCAACCTGCAACAAATATAGTTATTGATGAAGTAATTTCAGAAGAAGAAGTTATTGAAACTCCGATAGACGAAGAGGAAGAAATTGAGGAATTCGTTACAGACGGAGAGACTCTAACAGAGGAAACAGCAACCGAAACTGCTCCATTCATTCCCGCTTTCAATTTAGAACCGGAAGAAGACACTGAAACTGAGGAACCAAAGAAAGAAGAAATTCAACTTGAAGCGCCAAAGAAAAATGAGGCCGTACAAATTTCTTTCGAAGATTTATTAGGTGGAAACTATCATGACACCCAGTTTGTGAAAGTGCAGCAAATTGAAAACATACCCACTACAATAGTCATTGAAACTCCCAAAGAAACTGATCCTGAAGAGAAAACAGCAGCTAGTATTCTGGAACAAACCCAAGAAAATGTTGAGCCAAAAGTAGTTTCGTTAAACGAAAAGTTAGCAAAGGGCATCAATATTGATTTAAACGATCGCATTGCATTTACAAAGCATCTTTTTGGCAATAACAGTGAGGATTACAACCGTGTTTTAAATCAATTAATTACGTTTGACACCTTCTACGAAACCAGAGATTTTATTATGGATATGGTAAAACCAGATTACAACAACTGGGAAGGGAAACAGGATTACGAGGAACGTTTTATGGATATTATTGAGAAAAAATTCCTTTAAAAAACTTCAAACAAAATTAGCACTGTTATTAAGTAATAGTACAACATCGGTTACATTTTATGTCAAAATTATATATAGTTCCCACGCCAATTGGCAATCTCGAAGACATGACTTTTCGAGCCATTCGAATTCTTAAGGAAGTCGATTTGATTCTTGCCGAAGATACTCGGACAAGCGGTAAATTACTAAAGCATTTCGAAATTGGCACGCACATGTACAGCCATCATATGCACAATGAGCACAAAACT
The DNA here is from genome assembly GCF_042787345.1 of Flavobacterium xylosi. Classification (NCBI taxonomy): domain Bacteria; kingdom Pseudomonadati; phylum Bacteroidota; class Flavobacteriia; order Flavobacteriales; family Flavobacteriaceae; genus Flavobacterium; species Flavobacterium xylosi. The sequence continues at coordinate 97,844 of NZ_JBHZPZ010000004.1, forward strand.
GTGGAGAATTTGATTTCCCGTTTAAAAGCCGGAGAAAATATTGCCTTAATTTCCGATGCAGGAACGCCTGCAATCTCAGATCCCGGATTTTTATTGACCCGCGCTTGTGTCGAAAATGGAGTTGAAGTGGAATGTTTGCCAGGTGCAACGGCTTTTGTACCCGCCTTAGTAAACAGCGGCTTACCCAATGATAAATTTATTTTCGAAGGTTTTTTACCTGACAAAAAAGGGAAACAAACCCGTTATTTGGCTTTAGCCGAAGAAACGCGTACGATGATTTTATATGTTTCTCCACATAAATTACTAAAAACTTTAGCAGAATTTATCACTTATTTTGGAGAAGACAGACCAATTTGTGTTTGCAGAGAATTATCAAAATTACATGAAGAAAATGTCCGAGGAACGGTACGAGAAGTATTGACCCATTTTGAAAAAATAGCCCCAAGAGGAGAAATTGTTGTGGTTGTAGGCGGAAAATCAATAACAAAAGAACCTAAAAAATCTAAATTCTCACCTGAAGAATAAGCATGAAAAAGGAAAGAGTTATTCTAATTGGAGCTGGACTTTGTGGACTGTACACTGCTTTTTTACTTCAAAAAAAAGGGATTGAAGTCCTAATTTTGGAAGCCAATACCCGAATTGGAGGCCGCATAAAAACAATAAAAGGCGCAACAGGTGTCACGATGGAGATGGGAGCAACTTGGTTTGGAAACCAACACCGCCGACTTTTGGAAGTACTGAATACCTTGCAAATTCCTTATTTTAGACAATATACACAAGGCATTTCATTATTTGAAACCATGTCCTTTGTACCTCCGCAAAAATTTGAAATCGCAGATTCCGAAGAACCTTCTTTTCGTATCCTAGGAGGAACAGCAACTCTAATTGAGAAATTAGCTTCTGAAATTGGGATGCAAAATATTAAAACAGGCACCAAAATAACAACAATAAAAGAGGTAAACAACCAGTTGATCGTCATCGATACATTTGGAAACAGCTATTCAGCCGATAAAGTGATTAGCACTATCCCGCCTAATTTATTGGTAAACTCGGTGGTATTTGAACCCAATTTACCCGAAAATTTCACACAACTAGCCAAAAAAACTCATACTTGGATGGGCGAATCCATAAAATTCGCAGTAGAATACAAAACTTCTTTTTGGAAACAAAAAAACTACTCTGGAACATTATTCAGCCAAGCCAGTATCATTCAGGAAATGTACGATCACAGTACTGCCGATAATTCTGGTTTTGCCTTGAAAGGGTTTCTAAACGGTGGCACTTCTGTCCTTTCTCGTGAAGAACGCAAAGAAAAAGTAATAGCACAACTGGCTACTTTTTTTGGGGCAAAAGCTTCAGGGTACGTTGCCTATTATGAAAATGTTTGGAAAGAAGAACCCCTAACATTTCAACCGTACGAACAGCTAGTACTGGCACATCAAAACAACGGCCATTCCTTATATAAAAACCCATTACAAAACGGAAAATTATATGTTTCCGGAGCAGAAACAGCCACTCAAAATCCAGGTTATATGGACGGAGCTATTTTTGCTGCAAAAACTATTGCTTCTCAATTCTAACAATAAATACCTATTATGACCATAGCCGATTTTTTAGAAAAATTAAAACATACACCAGAATCTATTGCTTTTACAGAAACCATTGCAATAATTGAAGAAAACTACGATTTTACTCCAACGGCATTTGAGAATGGCTTGCAACACAATGCAGCTGGCGAAAATTCAGGATCTTGCAAGTTATTTTCTTTTGCTGAAATTCAAAACCTATCAGAAGCAGCTACGCTGGCTTGTTTTGGAGTGTATTATTACGAAGATGTTTTAAAAAATCCAAACGGAACAGATCACCAAAACATTCGTAATTTCCTGAAAACAGGCTGGGAAGGAATTGCTTTTTACGGGAGTGCTTTAGCTTTAAAATAATAAAATTGTTATTTATACATAACAAAATATTGTAAAATCGTTATTTATATATTACATTTTTAAGTATATTTGTTATCTAAAATAAACAAAAATGGAAAATCTATTCTTAGAGTTTCAACAGAAAATTAATCGAACCTCTTTAGATTTTCAGCGGTATTTGATTGAAGAAATTGACTGGAACAACCAGCTAATCGCCATAAAAGGAGCAAGAGGTTCCGGCAAGACTACTTTGTTGTTACAATACGCAAAGCAACATCTGAACCTAAAAACGAGTTTGTTTGTGAGCTTGGACCATTTATTTTTCATTGAAAATACCCTAATAGATTTAGCTAAAGATTTTTCTAAAATGGGAGGAAATCATCTGCTGCTGGACGAAGTTCATAAATACCCAAACTGGTCGAGAGAGTTAAAGCTAATTTATGATGATGTTCCCGAATTGAAAGTGATATTCACCTCATCATCGATGTTGGAAATATATAAATCCGAATCAGATTTGAGCAGACGGGCCGTGAGTTATAATTTGAAAGAAATGTCTTTTAGAGAATTTATTGTTTTCGAAACTGGTCTCGTTTTGAAATCGTATACCTTACAAGATATATTAGAAAATCATACTGAAATTACTAATTCACTTTTGCAACACATAAAGCCAATTCCGCTATTTTTAAAATACCTCGAGTTTGGAGCATATCCTTACTACAAGGAAAACAGTAAACTATACCATCAAAAATTAATTAATACCATTAATTTAATAATTGAAGTAGACATTAATGCAGTGGATCACATTAGTTATGATTTGATTATAAAACTCAAAAAGCTTTTATTTACTATAGCAACCAGTGCGCCTTTTACGCCAAATATTACTAAATTGAGTGAGCGAATAGGGGCCTCTAGAGCTGTGTTGATTCAAGCTATAAAACAATTGGAAAGAGCGGGCTTAGTAAACGAATTGTATCGCCCTGCCAAAGGAATTGGCGTATTGACAAAACCCGAGAAACTGTTCTTAAACAATACCAATTTGATGTATGCTATAGCAAAAAACAATACAAATGTGGGTAATTTGAGAGAGACTTTTTTTGTAAATCAATTCAAAAATTTAGCTACAATACACTTGGCAGATCAAGGCGATTTTTTGATTAATGAAAAATATACTTTTGAAATAGGAGGGAAAAACAAAACCCAAGTACAAATTCACAATGTAAAAAACAGTTATATTGCCAAGGACAATATCGAAGTTGGAATTGGGAATATCATTCCTATTTGGCTCTTTGGTTTTTTATATTAATTATTCAAAATCATTTGCAAAAAGATTTAACCTTTATACTCTAAAGAAAAAGCAGTTCCTATTTGATTCATTAAAAAACTCTTTTATTACAATCCCTAATCCAAAAATTATATGCGTTGGACTCTCAAATCAAAACCTTCCGAAGATACCGTGAAACATTTGGCAAAAGCTTTGAATGTAGAAGATTTTGTGGCAACATTATTAGTACAGCGCGGTATTGAAACATTCGAAGATGCTAAGGCTTTTTTCAGACCTACATTAGACCATTTGCACAATCCGTATTTGATGAAAGATATGGACAAGGCAGTGGAACGGATTGAAAAAGCGATTGAAAACGATGAAAATATACTTGTTTTTGGGGATTATGATGTTGATGGGACAACCGCGGTTTCTTTAGTTTCTTCGTATTTAAGAACCTATTATCCAAATGTTGCGACTTATATTCCGGATCGTTATGATGAAGGGTACGGGATTTCTTTTAAAGGAATTGACTTTGCTGATGATAATGGATTTTCCCTTATTATTGCTTTAGATTGTGGTATAAAATCCATTGATCATGTGGCTTACGCCAAAGCAAGAAACATCGATTTTATCATTTGTGATCACCACAGACCAGGCAAAAATTTACCCGAAGCAGTTGCGGTTCTTGACCCAAAACGAGACGATTGCAATTATCCTTACGATGAATTATGCGGTTGCGGAATTGGTTTCAAATTGATTCAGGCTTTAGGCCAAAACAGAAATCAAACAATTCATGATTTAATTCCCTATTTAGATTTAGTGGCTGCCGCGATTGCCGCCGACATCGTTCCCATGACGGGTGAAAACAGGGTTTTGGCTTATTTTGGTTTACAAGTCATCAACTCCGAACCAAGACCAGGAATCAAAGCGTTAATCCATCAAGTAAAAAAACAAACCTTAGATATAACTGATGTTGTTTTTATAATTGCCCCAAGAATCAATGCTGCGGGACGAATCAAGCATGGGAATCATGCAGTGGAGTTATTGACCGAATTTGATTTTGAGCAAGCCCAACAATTTGCTTCCGAAATTGAAGCGTATAATTCAGAGCGAAAGGATTTAGATAAATTAATTACTAAAGAAGCGTTGCTGCAAATAGTAGAAAATCAAGAAAAAGAACGATTTACTTCTGTGGTTTTTCAAGAGGATTGGCACAAAGGCGTGATTGGAATCGTTGCCTCCCGATTGATTGAAACCTATTATAGACCAACTTTAGTTTTTACCAAAAGTGGTGATAAATATGCTGCGTCAGCACGTTCTGTAAAAGGTTTTGATGTGTACAACGCGCTCGAAGCCTGTTCTGAACATTTGGAACAATTTGGTGGTCACATGTATGCCGCCGGAATGACTTTAAAAAAAGAAAACTACCTACTATTCAAAGACGCTTTCGAAAAAGAGGTAGAAAGAACCATTCATCCTGATATGCTGACTCCAGAAATTTCGGTGGATGCTGAACTTAACTTTGCTGATATCACTCCAAAATTGACACGGATTCTAAAACAATTTGAGCCTTTTGGACCGCAAAATATGACACCCGTTTTCTTCACCAAAAACGTAAAAGATACCGGTTACGGAAAACCGATGGGTCAAGAAGAGGAACATTTAAGACTTTTTGTAAAACAAAATAACTCTGAAGGGATTGCTGCCATTGGCTTTGGCTTAGGTGATAAATTCGATTTGACTACCTACCAAAAAACATTCGATGCCGTGTATTGCATTGATGAAAATGAATGGAACGGAAAAGTGAGTTTACAATTACGATTGAGAGATATTAAATAATTTAGGTTACTGACATGAAGAAGACACATGATCCCTACGCAGCTTTGCGTTATAAAGAATTCAACACCTTTTTATTATTGCGCTTTGCTATGGTTTTTGCCTGGTCTATGCAGTTTATTGTTATTGAATGGCAAGTGTATAGTTTGACCAAAAATCCGCTTTCGCTAGGAATCATTGGATTAATGGAAGTAATTCCTGCTATCACCATGGCTTTATTTGCCGGACATATTGTAGATCAAAAGGAAAAAAAAGGTCTTCTTTTCAATTGCATTTTAGGATTTTCAGTAATCAGTTTTGGATTGTTTTTGTTAACATGGCCTACAATTGTGAGCGGATATTCTACAAAAGCAATTTTGTACGGCATCTATTTTATGGTTTTTCTGGGGGGAATTGTACGCTCCTTTCTTGGTCCAACCATATTTTCGCTTTTATCCCTGATTGTTCCTAAAAAAGTATACCCAAACGCCGCGACATGGAGCAGTTCAGTCTGGCAAATAGGATCTGTTTTAGGACCTGCAGTAGCCGGATTTTCTATTACTTTGATTGGCGTTCATTGGTCGATGTGTTCCGTTTTTGCATGTTCTGTATTTTCATTAATCGCTTTATCTCAAATCTCTACTAAGCCTATTTTGAATCCAAAAATTGGTGAACCTATAATGGATAGTTTGAAAGAAGGCGTGAAGTTTGTTTTCGAAAACAAAACCATTTTAGGTGCATTATCACTGGATATGGTTGCGGTTCTTTTTGGTGGAGCCGTTGCGTTGTTACCTATTTTTGCCCAGGATATTTTAAAAGTTGGCCCCGAAGGTTTTGGCGTGTTGAGAGCTGCTCCGGCTGTTGGTTCATTTCTAATACTTATTGTTTCAGCTTACGTACCAATGAATAAAAACGCAGGAATGAAGCTTTTGTCAGCTATTTTTGCCTTTGGAGTTTGCATTATTGTCTTTGGACTTTCCACTATTTTCTGGTTGTCTGTACTAGCACTTTTCTTTAGTGGCGTTGTCGATGGAATTTCAGTGGTAATTCGTCAAACTATTTTGCAATTAAAAACACCAGATCATATGCGAGGCCGAGTTTCGGCAGTGAATTCAATATTTGTGGGTTCTTCTAATGAACTGGGTGCTTTTGAAAGTGGATTGACGGCAAAGCTAATGGGAACGGTAACTTCAGTGGTCTTTGGCGGAAGCATGACACTTTTAATTGTTCTTGGAACAGGAATATTCTCGCCCGGCTTTAGAAAACTAGACTTGCAAAAGGATATTGAGGAGCATGAAAAAGGCGAGTAAAAAATCGATTTTTTTCTAAAATAATACTTTATACAACCAGTCGGTAAAATAATCTCAGGATTACTTACCGTCTTTTTTTGTGACTTTTTTATATTTTTTATTTAGAACAAATCTAAATAATCATTATATTTGTTTCAAATAAATTTCGAATGAAAGAAATAAAACAAATATATTACAATGATTCAGGAACTTCTTTCTACTGGAAACAAGAGAATGAAATAGTGCTAGATAAAGTACAATTGGTTTTTAGAGAAACGGGTTTTTATTTTACCAAACAAGAACTTCATCTTTTTAAGAATTGTATTGACGATAGTTACATGCAAAACAAATATTGCGACGATTGTGAACTGAAAAATAAATGCTCCAAATTCTTGCTAAAAACACCTTGTTCCCAAATTGATTTAGCCGTTTCCATGGAAGAATTAGATGCCGTAAAAGACTTGGTCGAAGGGACTTTGTTTAAAATAAATTTACACGATTATTTGTATGGAGTGGGAAGGAATTAGGGTTTTTTTTGACTGTTTGTAAACCTGAGCGAGAACTTTTTCCTTCACCATAGTTGTAGATACTACTCATTATGGGCACGGAAAAGATTTCGTCCTATCGAATCGACAATCTAGCTATATGGCTATTATTCTCCTTTTAAAAAATCAATTGATATTTGGCTAATTATTTCAGGTTTGTCTCCAAACACTTCGTGCGAACAATTTGGAATTACACAAAATTGACTGTTTTTTATAGCCTTATGAATCTCAATACCGTGTTCTAAAGTATACATATCATTGTCACCATAAACCACTAAAGTTGGCATTTTTATTGATTCCAAATCAGTTTTCGGGAAATATTGTTCTTGAAACCACATTTGTCTAGCCTCTGTAACATATCTTTTCCAATCTTTTGATGATAGTTTTTGATAATATTTTATCCAATGTGGCCAATTTTTTTCAATCCAATTTGTATCTGTCCAGTTTTTAGCCTCTTCTATATTTTTAAACCCCTCAATTTTATAATTCGCTCCTGAAATTATTAACTTTTTCACTTTATCAGGTCTGTTTTTTGCGAGAATCAAACCAGTAATTGCACCATCACTCCATCCAATGACATAAAGACTGTCTAGTTTTAATTTATCAATGATCTCCGAGTTGTACTCTGCCAATAATTTATAACTTAACGGAGTGTCTGAATATTCGGAGCGACCGAGTCCCGGCGCATCAGAGAGAATAACTTTATATTTTTTTGAAAGAATTGGAATAACATTTTCAAAGTCGATAATACTTCCAAATCCTCCGTGTATTAATAATAGAGGAGTTCCTACTCCGTACTCTTCATAATAAATTTTCGTTCCTTTAATTGTCAAATATTTTCCATTATTTGAGCCATATTTTATTTGGGCATTTCCATTCAAAGAGAAAACCAATGTAAAAAGTAATATTTTAAATCTCATATTGTATACATTTCGTTTTTTTAGCTGGGACATAACTTATTTATAGCTCTGCTACATTGCTTTGAAATTTATCAAATATATACAAAAAGGAAACACTAATAAGCCACTAACGGCTTATTAGTGGGTTTTTTATCCAATCAAAAACAGAATGTCAAAAAAATATCGAAATTTATTAATACTCTTTAATCTCAAAAGTATCTCCATCAAAAACACCATAAGTAAAATACGTAATCCAGTCGCCAAGATTTACATATTCGGAATTTTCACCTACCGTTACTTTCATAGGCAAATGACGATGGCCAAAAATGAGGTAATTGTAGTGTTTAGTTTCTAATTTTCTTTTGGAATAAAGAATCAACCATTCTTTGTCTTCGCCAAGAAAGGTCACATCTTCATCACCGGAAATTAATTTGTTTTTTACGGAAAGATATTGTGCCAATCCTACTCCGATATCCGGATGAAGCCATCTAAAAAGCCATTTAGAGAATGGATTAGTAAATACTTTTTTCATTCGTTTGTAACCCATGTCGCCAGGACCTTTTCCGTCGCCATGACCCACTAAAAAGGTTTTATTTCCAAAAGTATATTCTTGATTATCGTGATAGACCGGGATATTCAATTCTTTCTGAAAATAATCCTCCATCCATAAATCGTGATTTCCCACGAAGAAGTAAATAGGAATACCGCTATCTCGGATTTCGGCGAGTTTGCCCAGAACCCGTACAAATCCTTTTGGGACCACTGTTTTGTATTCGAACCAAAAATCAAATAAATCGCCTAATAAAAAAATAGCTTCTGCATCTTTTTTAACCTCATCGAGCCAAGCTACAAATTTTTGTTCTCTGGGAAAACTTAATTCAGGAGTTGGTGATCCAAAATGTTGATCGGAGGCGAAATATATTTTTTTGTTGTTCGGTAATTGCATGAATTAAAGTATGGATTTGAAATTATCACTTGCATACCATTCTGCAAAAGAAGATTCTGTTTCTTGCAATTTTAAGGAAAAAAGGGCTATTCCTTCTGGCAATCTTTTTAATATTCTTTGTGAAAAATCAACTACCATATTTTCACTTGTTGGCTGATAATCCACTAAAATAACGTGATGCCCACGCTTTATCAATTCGTTTGCTAATTCTATATGAGGGGTAGTTTCATTAAAAACCGTTGCGTGATCAAATTGGTCCACAATTTCCTCTTTTACGATTTTTTTCAAATCTGTAAAATCGATTACCATTCCAAACTTAACATTACTTCTATCCGTGATTGGAGTTCCAATTACGGTTACTGACAATTTATAACTGTGCCCGTGAACATTTTTACATTTCCCATCATAGCCGTATAAGGCATGGCCGGTTTCGAAACTAAATTGTTTTGTAATTCTGATATTGCTCATCGGATTTTATTTTGATTGCAAATTTAGTGAATAATTAACCGTTTTTGTCTCTTTTTTTTGCACTGGAATACATCCAATACGCCAATCCGATTAAAATCACAAAGGGCACAAAAGACCCAATAATTACGCCCGTCTGATAACTGCTATCGGTCGCGTTTTTTAATTTTTCTGCAATATTTACCTGTTGTGCAAGCGCTATAATTGTCATCTTAATTTATTTTTTAAATTGAGTTAATGCTTTTTTCGAATATTCTGAAAGCACTAATTTACCAGTGATTGCGGCACGTTCTAACAATAACGTTTCCCAATGATCAGTTCCTTCCCAAAGGACTTTTTTCATCTCGATCAAAGCTTCCGGATTATAACCGGCTAATTTGGAACAGAAATTTTCTAATGCAGCATCAAGATTATCCGTATTTTCAAAAGTATCGGCATACAATCCTTTCTCTTTCGCCCAATCAGCCGATTTCCATTCGTGCGCTGCCAAAGTCATTTCGGCCAATGCCGTTTTTCCAATTTTTCTTGAAACAGAAGGTTCTATAACAAACGGACCGATACCAATCGCCAATTCAGATAATTTTATAGCCGCATTATTTGTAGCAAATACATAATCACAAGCCGAAGCAATTCCTACACCCCCACCTACTGCTTTTCCGTGAACGCGACCTACAATTAATTTCTTACAGTTTCGCATAGCATTGATTAATTGGGCAAATCCTAAAAAGAATTTTGTTCCTTCTTCCAGATTCGAAACCGCCAAGAGTTCATCAAATGAAGCACCCGCACAAAAAGCACCGACACCTTCACTTCGCAATACAATAACGGAAACATCCGGATTATCACTCAAACTATTGAGTGCATTTGTTACCCTATCCAATAATTCCCGTGGAAAGGAATTGCTGGCAGGATGACCAAATTCGATAGTAGCGATTTTGTTTTCTATTGTTGTAATTAGTGAACCCGTTGAATTTTGTGTTATCATAGCAGCTATTTTTATGTAAAGTTAAAAATAATAGAGGATGCTTTTGCTTTTTTTTCGAATAGAATCGATTTGTAATTTTGAAATTTGTTTTTTACTCTATTTATATGTTATATTTGCGATATAGTTTGGGGGATTAGCTCATTTGGCTAGAGTGCTTGCCTGGCAGGCAAGAGGTGACCGGTTCGAATCCGGTATTCTCCACCAGTAATACCAAGCCTTACAGCAATGTGAGGCTTTTTTTGTTTTATCTAAATTTACCTTTTTAGTGAACTTTTGATATTGGAAGTGTAAAAAAATGAAGCTCCATACTAAATTGTCGGAGTAACTAAATCCCAGTATATTAACTTCTCTCACTAAGCAACTTTATCTATATAGTTAGTCATTGTCACTGGATGTGAAAATAAAAAGTGTTCAAAAAGTATCAAACAAATAGAAAGTCCATATGATAATTTGCGAGAAAAATTTAATTGTACATTCATTTCTTTTACCATTTCCTTGATTTGAAACGCCGGTGCGTCCATTGGAATCCCAGCCACTTTGACTTCATTGCTTCTGGAGATTACACAACCATCGTTGTTAGATAATATCGCAACTGGTTTTCCGCTGAATTTCGGTTGAAAAATACGTTCACAGGAAGTGTAAAAATTATTACAATCGACTAAAGCATCTCTAGTAAAAAATTACTCAATATCTCTTTATGTGGGTAAATAATAAAGTTAATTTTAGGGATTGTTGATAAGTAGTTTTATGGAAAAACAATCTTCGATATTAGGCAATTTTTTTTTATTTGGTCTCAAACCCAAAAAAGAAACATAGAACACAGCAGGAATTTCATTAAAAAAATCTTAATATTCGCTCCTGAAAAAATTTTAATTAAATTTTTTAAAATATCAATTAATTGATTTTAAACTATTTAAATATAATAAATTGATTTATAGTCTAAAAGCACGAAACCGTGATTCAAAACTTTGGCACGCTACTTGAATATACCTAAACAAATAAGTAAAAAAGCGAAAGCCGAAAAGCTCAAGAGTAGGCAAAACACAAATACCATTTATTATGAAAAAAATTACCTTTTTAGTAGCTAGTATCCTCTTATTTGGAGGTGGTGTAGCGAATGCAACAGAGAAAAACAATTTTTCTCAGGAGAGAAGATTACCTGTTGATTTTAGAAATGCGGAACCAATTGTGTTCACAGAAAGAGGAGTTGAGTTCTTCGTGTTTCCTGACGGACAATTTGATTTCAATACACGTCCAGCAACCGGTGGTGACATGTATTATAAAGCTACAAGGACGAGCGCTGTAAATAGAACGCATGGCGCTCCCTCAAATTTTAGAAACGGGAATTATGGTGTAAAAGTGGAACACGATAATTTCGGAAGAGTTAGACGTATTGGAAATGTGATGATCAACTATGATGCGAATGATAGGATTAAACGAGTTGGTTCTGTATACATGACTTACAACCGTTATGCATTGGAACAAGTAGGTGGATTGCAAATTATTTACAACCGTCGTGGTCAGATTATTGATATGGTTGGAAGTGTAAAAGGACGTCGCGCTTATGAAAATAATGTTGGCAATTACGAACCTAATTATGGTGGTAACCAAAATAACAATGATAACGAAGACTGCGATGATGATCATGGAAATAATCAAAATTCAAACGATCAAAATCAATACTATTTTAAAAACGGTGGGACAAAAGCACAAAAAGAAGACAATAAAGCTTTAGGAAGTGTAGATATCCGAATTGATAAAAGACGTTAGTTAGGTTTAAATGGTTTGTTAGAAAAACCCGTTGATATTAGTATCAGCGGGTTTTTTGTATTAAAGACAAGACCTTTATATTGTAACTAGTCACAACCATTGATGTCACAACTATTTTCGGTTGTTGTATTGACCAATGTCACTTTCGACTCAAATTTACCTTCTTGCCAAGCTTTTTCCAACGTTTCTAAAAATGCAGTTGCAGGCTGCGCTCCGGAAATTCCATATTTATTATCCAAAACAAAAAACGGAACTCCCTGAACACCGATAGCATTTGCTTCTTCTTGATCCTTTTTCACTTCAGCACCAAAAGTATCTGAATTCAATACCTCAGCAATCTCATCCGCTTCCAGTCCTACTTCAATCCCCAGTTTGCTTAAAGTATCAAGATCATTAATATTCTTTCCTTCGGTTAAATAGGCTTTGAACAAAAGTTCTTCTAAATCATTCGCCAGGTTATACTTTTTAGCCAAATGCAACAATCGATGTGCATTAAAAGAATTAGCAAGAATCGCTTTTTCAAAATGAAAATCCAGCCCTGCTGCTTTTGCATTTTCGGTCATACTATCGAGCATATTTTGAGCCCAATCATTGTCCTTTCTATATTTTTCTGCCAAATGTTCTAACATATTATCCTCAGGAGAGGCGATAAAACTGGCATCCAGTTGGTAGCTTTTCCATTCAATTTCGACAGCATCTTTATGTTCGAATTTCTGTAAAGCTTCTTCAATTCTTCTTTTTCCTATATAACAAAACGGACACATAATATCCGACCAGATTTGTACTTTTAACGTATTTCCCATTTTAATTCTTTTAATTGAAATTCAAATTGATTTGATAAATGCAAAACTAATCATTTCACTTTGCAGCTTTTTGAGTTTTAGTATTTTATTATATATACTCGAATAGTAAATATTTATTTGAATCCAGTAAACACTTTTAGAACCAAAAAAACCATCAAAATTACTCTTGATGGTTTCCTGTATATTTTTAAAAATTTTATTTACGCCAATAAATCCAACACCAAAGATGGAAACAAACCTAAAACTAAATTCAAAACAATAGTAACAACTGCTACCGCATAAATTAAGAATGGTTTTCCTTTTCTTTCTTCGTTTGGTTCTTTGGTGTACATCGCCAAAATCAATTTGAAGTAGTATCCAACACTTATAATAGAATTGACAACTGCTACAATCACTAATACTAAATAACCGGCTTGAATTGTCTGATTGAACAACACCAACTTAGCAAAGAAACCAGCGAAAATTGGAATACCAGCCATAGACAGTAAAGCTGCAGTAAGAATAGCTGCTAACAATGGATTCGTTTTTCCTAAACCATGGAAATTCGTAATATCTTCGTTATTTCTGTTCTTACAAACATATAAAATCACACTAAAAGCAGCGATACCAGACAAAGAATAGGCTGAAGCATAATACAAAAGGCTGCCTGCAGAAGTAGATAGACTCAATAAAGTCATCAACATAAATCCCGCATGAGAAACCCCTGAAAAAGCAAGCATACGCTTGACATTCGTTTGTCTTAACGCCATAATATTTCCAACCGTCATCGAAGCCATAGAAATCACAACTACAACCATTTTGAATGACTCAGAAACATCAGCATTCATAACCGATAATAATTTGTATAATGTAGCCATCGCAACAACTTTTGCTAAAGTACTCATCAATGCTGTAGTCAATGCAGGAGAACCTTCGTAAACGTCCGGTGCCCAAAAATGAAAAGGAACAGCGGCAACTTTGAATAACATTCCTATTGTCAATAATACAATTCCGATAGGAAACCAAATTGGCAGTTCAGCCGATTGCGATAATTCACTGATTTCTGAAACATCAAAACTTCCCATCGCTCCATAAATTAAACAGATACCAAACAAAATAATTCCTGAAGCAAAAGACCCCATAAGGAAATACTTCATTCCCGCTTCATTACTTTTTAAATTCATACGCTCGCTTGCCGCAAGAATGTAAAGTGATATAGATAATACTTCGATTCCTAAAAAGAACATCGCTAAGTTTCCAAAAGATACCATCGCAACAGCTCCTGCCAATAAGAATACTTTTATAGCAATAAAATCTGATATTTTTGATTGGTGATTTTCGTAAAAATTATGACTTAAAGCCACCAAGAAAATCGTTAGTACGATAAACAAACAAGAGAATGTAGTTGAAAATTTACTTACAACAATCATATTGTTATAGTAACTTTCTGTCGAATTAAATTCAGACATAGTTAGACCCAGCACACCTAGCAATCCAATGATTGTTATAGGCACAATGGCTTTTCTTAAATTAAAAATTTCAAATAAAAGGCATAAAACACCTAATCCTATTATAGCTATTAATGTATTCATTGTTTTATTTGACTAGTTAATTCTATTAATTTGAGTTAAAATTTCTTCAAGACTTGGTGTGATCAAATCTATAATTGGTTTTGGATACATTCCAAAAAAGAATAAAACGGCAATTATTATCACCAAAGTTGCTCCTTCATTGAAAGTTACATCTGCAAATATTTTTGTATTGGTTTCGCCTAACATAGCATGTTGAAACATTCTCAACATATAATAAGCTCCCAAAATTATGGTAGTTCCTCCTAAAATGGCAAACCAAATATTAATTTGAGATAAGCTGTATAAAACGGTGAATTCTCCAACAAAGTTAAAAGTAGTCGGTAATGCAACCGATGCTAAAACTAAAATTAAAAACATCGAAGTGAATTTTGGTGTCTGTGCACGAATACCACCCATTTCAGCAATTGATCTTGTTTCATACCTTCTGAAAATAATCTCAGCAATAAAGAACAATCCAACAACTACAAAACCGTGAGCAATCATCTGCAAAACAGCTCCACGAAATCCATCTAATGTTAATGTGTATGTTCCAGCAGCAATTAAACCAACGTGTGCCAAAGAGGAATACGCTAACAATTTCTTTAAATCCTTTTGTCTCAAAGCAACGACCGAACCATATATAACACCTGCAATTCCTAAACCTATGAATATAAACATATATTCTTTAGCGGCAAGCGGAGCCAACGGCAACTGCCAACGAATAACACTATACAATCCCATTTTTAGCATGATTCCTGATAAAAGCATAGTTCCAACAGTTGGTGCTTTTTGGTAAACATTAGCCTGCCAAGTATGGAAAGGAATTAATGGAATCTTGATGGCATAAGCCAAGAAGAAAGCTAAGAATATCCACAACTGTTCGGTTGCAGTTAAGTTCAATTTGTATAAGTCTTCCAATAAAAAGCTTCCCGCTTTTTGATATAAATAAACAAAAGCCACCAACATAAACAATGATCCTGCAAGCGTGTAGATAAAGAATTTAACTACCGCTTTTTTGCGTTCTTCTGCATCTCCGTTACCCCAAATTAAAGCGATGAAGTAAATAGGAATCAAGGACAATTCCCAGAAAATGTAATATAACAAACCGTCTGATGCCAAGAATGTTCCTGCCATTGCAAATGACATAAACAAGATTAACGCATAAAATGATTTTGAATTTTTATAGTCATTCCCAAAAGAAGAGAAAATAATAATTGGAGTCAATGCGGTAGTCAATAAAAGCATCGCCAGTGAAAGTCCATCCGCTTTTAAAGCAAAAGAAATATTAGGTTGCGTGATCCACCGGTTGATAAAACTGATATTTTCACCTAAATTATAGTGATTTAATAATACAATAGTAGAGCCTGCAGCAGCCAAACCAAAGAACAGTGCCACTTTTGAAGCTAGTTTATCGCCTGCAAGAAAAGTTGCAAACGCACCAACCAAAAGTATAATTAATATTAGAGATACATTCATTTGTAATTTTTTATTATTTTTTAAAGGTCAAATGTAATAGACTTTTAAAATGAAATTTATTTAATAATTGAAATTTGGCGTGAAAAGTCTATTTCATAGTACAAGATTATTGAGCTAAAAATAAATAAGAAACAATGGCACAAAGCCCCAATACGAAAACAAGTAGATAAAGCCCGATACTTCCATTTTGTATTTTCTTTCCTTGAAAACTTATTTCATTGGTTACTTTTCCGAGACCAAAAACCAAAGATGATAAAGCCGTTTCAATAGTATCTCTAAAGAAAAGCGACAAAACATTAATCGGTTTAACAAAAATAGCATCATAGATTTCATCTACATAATATTTGTTGTAAAGTACTTTTGAAAAGCCTGTGATTTCAGCATCTTCTGTGGGAACTGTATTTTGTTTGATGTATTTGGCGTAAGCAATACCTATTCCTACCAATCCGCCCACAACTGCAATTGCCATCAGCATGTACTCGGTAGTTCCTAAATGGTGTTCTGCAGTAGCTAATTTTGGTAAAATTGGAGTCAAATATTCATTCAACCAACTGTTGCCCGGTAAACTAATCAAACCTCCTATTGTTGCCAATATCGCTAAAACGATTAAAGGAAATGTGATTAATGAAGGACTTTCATGTAAATGATGTTTTTGTTCCGCTGTTCCTCTGAACTCTTGGAAGAAAGTTAAAAACATTAATCTAAACATATAGAAAGCAGTCATGATAGAAGCAACCGAAGCCAAAACCCATAAC
Organism: Flavobacterium xylosi; assembly: GCF_042787345.1. NCBI lineage: Bacteria > Pseudomonadati > Bacteroidota > Flavobacteriia > Flavobacteriales > Flavobacteriaceae > Flavobacterium > Flavobacterium xylosi. The sequence continues at coordinate 114,325 of NZ_JBHZPZ010000004.1, forward strand.
GGAATATTATGATGGAAAGCCACTAACAAGATTTCATCTTTCGAGAAAAAACCGGAGAATAATGGAACTCCTGAAATTGCTAATGAAGCGATTAACATGGTTGCGAAAGTAATTGGCATTGCTTTTTTCAAACCGCCCATTTTACGCATATCTTGTTCTCCGTGCAAAGCGTGAATTACAGAACCCGAACCCAAGAACAAACAAGCTTTGAAGAAAGCATGTGTGATTACATGGAAAACGGCAACTTCGTAAGCGCCTAAACCTAAAGCAAGGAACATTAACCCCAATTGCGAAACAGTAGAATAAGCTAATACTTTTTTGATGTCATTTTGAACCAATCCAATTGTTGCGGCTACCAAGGCAGTAATTGCTCCAACAACTGCGATTATAGATTGAACGCTTGGAACCAAATCAAACAAGAAATTTAATCTTGTAATCATAAAAATACCAGCGGTAACCATCGTAGCCGCGTGAATCAATGCAGAAACCGGTGTTGGTCCAGCCATTGCATCAGGCAACCAAGTATACAATGGAATTTGTGCTGATTTACCACATGCTCCAATGAATAAAGCGAAAGCAGCAGCAGAAAGCCAATACATATTAAGATCAGTTGCACCGGCGATAGCCGTTTTTAAAGTAGCATAATCTAAGGTAGAAAATAAATGCCCTAAAATAAAGATTCCGATTAATAACCCTAAATCTCCAATACGGTTCATGATGAATGCTTTCTTTGCCGCATCATTGTACTCTTGGTTTTTATACCAAAATCCAATTAAAAGATACGAACAAAGACCAACACCTTCCCAACCGATGAACATTACTAATAAGTTACTTCCCATTACTAAGGTGATCATGAAGAATATAAACAGATTCAAATAGGCGAAGAATTTATGCATGTTTTCATCATCATGCATGTAACTGATAGAATACAAATGAATCAGAGATCCAATTCCGGTTACGAAAAGCAGCCATAAAATTGACAACTGGTCTAATTGAAATCCGAAATCTACTTGAAAATTGCTGATTTGAATCCAGTCAAAAAGCGAAATATGGATTCCTTCCGGTTGTGCTGAAATTCGACCGAAAAAATAACCAGTCGCAATAAAAGAAACAACTACTGAAAGTGTTCCTATTATTCCTGCAAGAGATTTCCCCATGTTTTTGCCAAAGAAAACATTGATTAAAAATCCTAAAAAAGGAGCTAGAACTAAAACTAAAGCTATATTGGTATTCATTTCCATCTATCCTTTTAAGTTTTTTAAATTATCAATAGTAATTGATCCTAAATTTCTAAATATAGAAACCAGGATTGCCAATCCTACCGCAACTTCTGCAGCGGCAACAGCCATCGAGAAAAACACAAAAACCTGTCCTTGCGCATCTTGATGATAAGTAGAAAATGCGACGAACAAAAGATTCACTGCATTCAGCATTATTTCAATTGACATAAATACGATAATGGCATTTCGTCTGTACAATACCCCAAAAACGCCAATACAAAAAAGTATTACGCTCAGGAATATAAAGTTTTCAATACCAATTTGGTTTAAAATATTATTCATATTACTTTTCTAATTTTTCTTTTTTAGACAATAAAACAGTACCAATCATAGCAACCAAAAGTAATACAGAAGCAAATTCAAAAGGAACCATATATTCATTTAGGAGTATTTTACCCAAAACTTTAATAGATTGGTAATCTTCACCAGTCGAAGTGTATTCTCCAACAATAGGTTTTGAGTTTATGAAAATGGTTATTAAAACCAAACAGATCAGACAGAAAGAAACTATTGCCCCAAGTCTTGTAATTCTGGGTCTGTAAACCTCTCGTTGTTCATTTAAATTCATCAGCATGATGGTGAATAAAAACAAAATCATAATCGCTCCAGAATAAACAATAATGTGAACTATTGCCAGGAATTGCGCGTTCAACAACAAATAATGACCTGCAATCGAGAAAAAACAAATCACTAAATAAATAGCACTGTGTATTGGATTTTTACTGAAAATTGTCAGAAATGCAGTTGACAAAGTTATAGCTGATAATACACAAAATAGAATAAGTACTGTAGACATTAGTTAGCGTTTTTAAGTTGAGCATTTTGCATTGCGATATCTAAAGGCATGACCAATTTATCTTTTCCGAAGATAAAATCTTCTCTTTCATAACTTGAAGGAACTAATACTTTTGATGTAGTCAGATAAATAGCATCTTTCGGACAAGCTTCTTCACACAAACCACAGAAAATACAACGCAACATATTGATTTCATATATCGATGCATATTTCTCTTCTCTATACAAATGCTTTTCATCTTCTCTGCGTTCTTCCGCTGTCATCGTAATTGCCTCAGCAGGACAAGATAACGCACACAAACCACAGGCTGTACAGTTTTCACGACCTTGTTCATCGCGTTTCAACTGGTGCTGACCGCGGTAAACCGGACTCATTTCACGCACCTGCTCCGGATATTGAATCGTAACTTTTCTAGTGAATAAATGCTGAATCGTAATTATCAAACCTTTGACAATCGCAACAAGATACATTCTTTCCCAAAAAGTCATCTCCTTGTTAGAGACTTGCTTTTTTCTTCCCGATAAGGATATACTTTCTATTGACATTTTTTATTTTTATTTGAAGCTTAATCCTGCTATTCGTTTCAATCTTTATTGTTTTTAAAGAAAAACAAATAAAGGATTTCCACTGCTATCAGGGCTAGGGCTTTTTCGGTACTAATTAAAATCCTAAATAAGCAGCGATATCTGCTCGCAAAATTACAATTCCGGTGATTATGATATTAATGATTGACAATGGAATTAATATTCTCCAACCCAAATGCATCAATTGATCGTATCTGAATCTTGGAATAGTCCAACGAACCCACATATAGAAAAATATGAATCCACATAATTTGATAAACAAAGCACCAAATCCTAAAACATTGGCAATATTTACACCCCAATTTTCAACAACCCAACTCATTCCTGGATAATTATATCCTCCAAAGAATAAAACCGCTAAAATCGTCGAGGAAATAAACATATTTGCATACTCAGCAAATAAATAAAATCCCATTTTCATTGATGAATATTCCGTGTGGTATCCTCCAATTAATTCACTTTCACATTCCGCTAAGTCAAAAGGAGTTCTGTTCGTTTCTGCAAAAGCACAAATTAAAAATATAATAAAAGATAACGGTTGGTAAAACACATTCCAGTTCATTCCTGCTTGTTGTGCTGAAATCTCTCTTAAACTCAACGTTCCGGTCATCATCAACAAAGCAATCATCGAAAGTCCCATTGCAACTTCATAAGATACCATTTGCGAAGCAGCACGAACCGCACCCATCAAAGAGAACTTATTATTCGATGCCCAACCACCAATCATGATTCCGTAAACACCTACTGAAACAACTCCAAAAAAGTATAACAATCCAATGTTTAAATCCGTAGCCTGTAATAAAATATCTCTACCAAATAAATGCAGTCTATCTCCCCAAGGAATTACGGCACTCGTCATTAAAGCCGTACTCATAGCAATTGCCGGACCTACAAAAAACAAAAATCTGTTTGGTGTATTGGGTTCAAATTCTTCTTTCGAGAATAATTTCAAACCATCGGCAAGCGGTTGAAACAATCCAAAAGGACCCGCTCTGTTTGGTCCAACACGGTCTTGAAGCCAAGCGGCAACTTTTCGTTCTGCCCAAGTTGAATACATTGCCATCAACATTGTCAAAGCAAAAACTGCAACAATAATGACACTTTTTTCTATGATAATAGTACTATCCATTATTGCCCAAAGTTTTTTGATTTATAATATCTTCTTCGGTCAATGGAATTTCGGCCATGCTTATTTTCTTACGGTCTTCCTCTCTACCCAGAAGAATATGCTCTTCGGTAGCGATTTCAACTTTCTCTAATTTTCTGTTGTATTTATTTTGATTGATAACCGAATCTTTTTCGAATGCTCTCGGTCCTTCAATTGTCCAATCTGAAATTTCTTTGTGATCAAAACGACATCCATTACAAATAAATTCATCTACTTCATGGTACTCATCTTTTCTTCCCGTAACACGTTGAATTTCATCACCAAACATCCAAACTGTAGTTTTTCCAGAACAAGTAGGGCAATTTCTGTGTGCATTATAAGGCTTGCTAAACCAAACTCTAGATTTAAATCTAAACGTTTTGTCTGTCAATGCTCCTACCGGACATACATCAATCATATTTCCAGAAAACTCATTGTCGATTGCTTTAGAAATACAAGTCGATATATTAGAATGATCTCCTCTATCCATTACACCATGAACACGATCGTCAGTCAATTGATCTGCAACCATAACGCAACGGTAGCAAAGGATACAACGATTCATGTGTAATTGAATATTATCACCAATATTTTCAGGCTCAAATGTTCTTTTTTCTTCTATAAAACGAGTTTGTGATTTTCCATGTTCAAAACTTAAATTTTGTAAATCACACTCACCTGCCTGGTCACAAACCGGACAATCTAACGGGTGATTGATTAATAAAAATTCCGTCACTGATTTTCTGGCTTCGGTTACTCTCTCAGAAGATTTGCTATTCACTTCCATTCCGTCCATACAACCGGTCACACAAGAAGCCATTAATTTAGGCATTGGTCTTGGGTCGGCTTCACTTCCTTTTGCAACTTCCACTAAACAGCAACGGCATTTTCCACCGCTTCCCTTTAGTTTAGAATAATAGCACATCGCAGGGGGAACTACTTCTCCACCTATCATACGTGCTGCTTGTAGGATTGTTGTTCCTGGTTCTACTTCTATTGACTGTCCGTCTATTGTTACTTTCATTTTCTGAAATTCTTGACTTTATACGATTACTTTAGAAACTAAATTCTTTACCTTTTCAAAAGGCTCTTCAACAAAATGGTCTCTATTCTTTATTTTTTCCGGGAAACGAATATGGTATTCAAACTCATCTCTAAAGTGACGAATAGCCGCTGCTACTGGCCAAGCTGCCGCGTCACCTAAAGGACAAATTGTATTTCCTTCAATTTTACTTTGAATGCTCAACAACAAATCGATATCTTCTTCCCGACCGTGACCGTTTTCTATTCGGTGCAATACTTTTTCCATCCAGCCCGTACCTTCACGACAAGGTGAACATTGTCCACAGCTTTCATGGTGGTAAAAACGAGAGAAATTCCAAGTATTACGAACGATGCACGACGTATCATTATAAACGATAAATCCACCTGATCCTAACATAGATCCTGTTGCAAATCCACCGTCACTTAACGATTCGTATGACATCAAACGATCTTCACCGTTTGCTGTTTTGTAAATTAAATGTGCAGGTAAAACGGGAACAGAACTTCCTCCCGGTACAAAAGCTTTCAAAGGCCTGTCAGAACTCATTCCGCCCAAATATTCATCAGAATTCATGAATTCGTAAACACTTAAACCCAATTCAATTTCGTAAACACCCGGATTTTTAATATGTCCCGAAGCCGAAATTAATTTGGTTCCAGTAGAACGACCAATACCAATTTTAGCATATTCCGCACCTGTATTATTGATAATCCAAGGCACTGCGGCAATAGTTTCCACGTTATTTACAACAGTAGGATTTGCCCAAAGTCCTGAAATAGCTGGAAATGGTGGCTTGATACGAGGATTTCCTCTTTTTCCTTCCAATGACTCGATCAATGCAGTTTCTTCACCACAAATGTAAGCTCCGGCACCACAATGAACATAAAGTTCTAAATCATAGCCTGAACCCAATATATTTTTACCCAAAAATCCGGCAGCTTTTGCTTCGTTAATGGCTCTTTCTAATATTTTATAAACCCACATGTATTCTCCACGGATGTAGATATAAGAAAGGTTTGCACCCAAAGCGTAACTGGAAGTAATCATTCCTTCAATCAATAAATGAGGAATGAATTCCATCAAATAGCGATCTTTGAAAGTTCCCGGCTCTGATTCATCGGCGTTGCAAACTAAATGTCTTGGTTTTCCTGATTTTTTATCAATAAAACTCCATTTCATTCCGGCTGGGAAACCTGCTCCACCACGACCACGCAATCCTGAAGTTTTCACTTCTTCGACCACTTCGTCCGGTGTTAAGGTTTTTATGGCTTTCTCTACTGAAGCATAACCATCGTTTTGACGGTATACTTCGTAAGTTTTAATTCCTGGAATATTTATTTTGTCTAATAATATTTTTTGTGACATATTATTTATCGTGTAATATTATTGTATCGTTTTTGCAATCTTCAATTAACTGGTCGATTTTTGCTGCCGTCAAATGTTCTTTGTAAAAATCGCCTAATTGCATCATTGGAGCGTAACCACAAGCACCTAAACATTCAACTCCTCTCACTTCAAAAAGACCGTCTGGAGTAGGCTCACCCACTTTTACACCTAATTTTTCACAGGTATAATCCATTAAATCTTCCACCCCGTTCAAACAACAAGGCGAAGTTTGACAAAATTCGAACATGTATTTTCCAACTGGCCTTTGGTTGTACATCGTATAAAACGAAACTACTTCGTAAACTTCAATTGGTTTAATCAAAAGGATTTCGGCTACTTTGTCCATTAATTCAATACTCAACCAATTCTCGTGTGCATCTTGAACTTCATGTAAAACAGGCAATAATGCCGATTTTCTTTTATCTTCAGGATAATGACCTATCAATTCATTGATGCGATTCATCAATGCTTCGGTAATATTTATTTCTTGTTTGTGATACGTTCTTTCCATTTTTATTTTTTTTGCCGCGAAGGCGCAAAGTCACAAAGTTTTATTTTAAAATCTGAAATCGTTAATCAATAATCTTTATGCGTCTAATTCTCCAGCAATAACATTTAAACTTGACAAAATAACAATTGCATCCGATAGCAATGAACCTTTAATCATTTCCGGATACGCTTGATAATAAATAAAACAAGGTCTGCGGAAATGCAACCTATAAGGAGTGCGACTTCCGTCAGTTACCAAATAGAAACCTAATTCTCCGTTTCCACCCTCAACAGGATGATAGATTTCAGCAACTGGAACAGGAACTTCTCCCATTACAATTTTGAAATGGTAAATCAACGATTCCATATTATGGTAAACATCTTCTTTTGGAGGAAGGTAATAATCCGGAACATCAGCATGAAAGTCATTTCCTTCCGGCATTTTTTCTAATGCTTGGCGAATGATACTCAAACTCTCCCAAACTTCGGCATTACGAACACAAAAACGGTCGTAAGTATCGCCTGATTTTCCAACAGGAATTATAAAATCAAAATCTTCGTAAGAAGAATATGGTTGCGCTACACGAACATCATAATCGACTCCTGCGGCACGTAAATTTGGACCTGTAAAACCGTAAGCCATAGCTTGTTCAGCTGTTATAGCTCCTACATTTACAGTTCTGTCAATAAAAATTCTATTTCTTTCGAATAAGTTTTCAAATTCTTTCCAGGCAGCAGGAAAATCAGCTAAAAAAATATCTAATTTTCTAAAAGCTTCTGGAGACCAGTCTCTTTCGAAACCACCAATTCTTCCCATATTAGTAGTCAAACGCGCTCCACAAATTTCTTCGTAGATTTCGTAAACTTTTTCTCTAAATTGGAACACATATAAAAATCCGGTATAGGCTCCGGTATCCACACCAAGGATCGAATTACAGATAATATGATCCGTGATTCTCGCCAATTCCATTACAATAACTCTTAAATATTGTGCTCTTTTAGGAACTTCAATATCTAACAGTTTTTCTAATGTCATCCACCAACCCATATTATTTATAGGTGATGAACAATAGTTCATTCTATCAGTAAGAGGTGTGATTTGGTAAAACGGACGGTTTTCAGCGATTTTCTCGAAAGCCCTGTGAATGTAACCAATCGTTGGTTCCGCTTCCAGAATTCTTTCCCCATCCATCAACAGGATATTTTGAAAAATACCGTGAGTTGCCGGGTGTGTAGGCCCTAAATTAAGAATCGAAAGCTCGCTTCCGTCTTCGTTTAGCTGCTCTTTGATTCTTTTAGCATATCTATGCTCTGGTGGTAATAATAGTTCTGACATTTATTTAATGTGAAAAATTATAATAGTGTGTTTTTAATAATTGTCTGTCGTTCTTCCAAAGAAACGGTCATCTTTATCCGTTCTTCCGCTGTCTTCCATTGGAAATTCTTTTCGCATTGGAAAGGAAATCATTTCATCCATATTCAAAATACGTTTCAATTGTGGATGTCCAATAAAATCTATACCGTAGAAATCAAATGTTTCTCTTTCCATCCAATTCGAACTTAAGAAAATATTAGATATGGTTCTAATTTGAGGGTTTTCGCCATCAATAAACGCCTTGATTTTAATACGTTTGTTTTCATACCAGTTGTGCAAATGATACACTACCGCAAATTGCCTATTAACTTCATTATCAGGATAGTGAATCCCACATAAATCAGTTAAAAAATGAAAACGTAATTCCGGATCATTTTTCAAAAAAAGGATTACTGCAGTGATATTATCAGCCGTTACCTCAAATGAAAATATATCTTTTTCTTGATTGTAATGAGAAACATTCTCTCCAAATGTTTCCGTTAATTTATCTTGAATTTGTATCGTTTCTAAAGCCATTATTTATTTGATATTATAAGAAGCTAATAATTCTTGGTATTCAGGAGAACTTCTTCTTCTTACAGATTCATTTCTTACTAATTCTTGCAATTTCATCACACCATCAACTATTTGCTCTGGTCTAGGAGGACAACCCGGAACATAAACATCTACGGGAATTACTTTATCAATTCCTTGTAAAACGGAATAGGTATCAAAAATCCCACCGGAACAAGCACAAGCTCCAACAGCAATAACCCAACGAGGTTCAGACATTTGCTCGTAAACCTGTCGTAAAATTGGCGCCATTTTTTTTGAAATTGTTCCCATTACCATTAGCATATCTGCTTGACGAGGAGAAAAACTCACACGCTCAGAACCAAATCGTGCCAAATCGTAATGCGAAGCCATTGTTGCCATAAACTCAATTCCACAACAAGATGTCGCAAAAGGCAATGGCCATAATGAATTAGCACGAGCCATTCCCACAACATCATTCAGTTTTGTAGCGAAGAAACCTTCTCCAACAACACCTTCTGGCGGCTCAACCATTTTTATATTTGAATCACTCATCTTTGTAAAATTATTAATTATGAACCCTGGGTTTATAATTTAAAATTTAAACCCATTCTTTTAAATACTTTAGAAATTGAAATTTTTAAAATTCATAATTTCTAATTTGCATCTAATTTTTATTCCCACTCTAAAGCTTTCTTTTTGATAATGTAGAAAAAACCTACCAAAAGCAATAACATAAAAATCACCATTTTAACCATTCCTTCCATTCCCAATTCCTTGAAATTGATTGCCCATGGGTAAAGAAAAATTACCTCAACATCAAACAAAACAAATAATATAGCAACTAGAAAATATTTTACTGAAAACGGAATTCTTGCGTTACCTACAGATTCAATACCGCATTCGAAGTTTTTACCCTTGACTTCAGACCTTCTTTTAGGACCTAATTTTCCAGAAACCACTATGGTACCAACTACAAATCCTACAGCCAAAATGAACTGCATTAAAATTGGAATATAATTTAATTGATCGGATTGCATATTACGTGTATTTATGAATGAGAATAAGCCACAAAGATAGGTTTCAAGTATTTAAAACACAAGTTTAAAACAATTTTTAGTTTAAAGGAAAATACGATTACCAACTAATTTTTATTGATTCCAAATAAGGGAAATTCATTTTGATTTTTTAACAAGAATTTTCGATCTAACTAAAAAAAAAACGTTTCGAAATAAATCGAAACGTTTTAAACATTCTTAACAAAAAAATGAATTTTTCTGCTTAGATAACTGCTACTTTCGCAGCAACTTTTCCTTTTCTTCCTTCTTCTTCTTCATAGCTAACTCTGTCACCTTCGCGTAATTCTTCCGCGTTGATTCCTGATGCATGAACAAAAATGTCTTTTCCTGTTTCTTCGTCTGTAATGAATCCGTAACCTTTAGACTCATTGAAAAATTTAACTGTACCTGTACGCATTGTAATTGTAATAATAATTTATAATGAAGCAAATGTAATCTTTAATATAATACGAAAGATAATATTATGTTTTTTTTTGCAAAAATATTGATATTCAACGTTTTCTAACAAATAAAAACGATAAACTACACTACGTCTAATTTAATATGCAACTCTTTTAATTGTGATTCATCAATTATTGATGGCGCATCAATCATTACGTCTCTTCCCGAATTGTTTTTTGGGAAAGCAATAAAATCACGAATTGTTTCTTGTCCACCAAGAATGGCTACCAATCTATCCAATCCAAAAGCAAGTCCACCATGTGGCGGAGCACCAAACTGGAATGCATCCATTAAGAATCCAAACTGCGCCTTAGCTTCCTCTTCTGTAAAACCTAAATATTTGAACATTAATTGTTGTGTCGCTTTATCGTGAATACGAATTGAACCACCGCCAATTTCATTTCCATTCAAAACCATATCGTAGGCATTAGCGCGAACTTTCCCAGGATTAGTTTCTAGTAAATGCATGTCTTCCGGCTTTGGAGAAGTAAAAGGATGGTGCATTGCATGGTAACGCCCACTCTCTTCGTCAAATTCCAATAACGGAAAATCAACAACCCAAAGCGGAGCAAATTCAGTTGGTTTTCTCAAACCTAATCGTGTTGCAACTTCCATACGCAAAGCACTTAACTGAGAACGGGTTTTGTCAGCCGGTCCCGAAAGAACAAAAATCATATCGCCAGATTGTGCTCCGGTTGTTTTTGCCCAATTGCTTAAATCAGATTGATCATAGAATTTATCAACGGATGATTTATAAGTTCCGTCATCGTTACATTTCACGTACACCATTCCTGACGCACCTACTTGAGGACGCTTAACCCAATCAATTAATGCGTCAATTTCTTTACGAGTATAACTTCCAGCTCCAGGAACTGCAATTCCCACCACTAATTCCGCTGCATTAAAAACTGGAAAATCCTTGCTTTTCGCCACTTCATTCAACTCTCCGAATTCCATTCCGAAACGAATGTCCGGTTTGTCATTTCCGTATGTTTTCATAGCATGTTCGTAGGTCATTCTTGGGAACTTCTCTACTTCGACGCCTTTTATTTCTTTCAGTAAATGTCTTGTCAAACCTTCAAAAATATTCAATATATCTTCTTGTTCCACGAAAGCCATTTCGCAATCTATTTGTGTAAACTCTGGTTGTCTGTCTGCACGTAAATCTTCATCACGGAAACATTTCACAATTTGGAAATATTTATCCATTCCTCCCACCATCAATAATTGTTTGAAAGTTTGTGGCGATTGTGGCAAAGCATAAAACTGTCCTTCATTCATGCGGGAAGGAACAACAAAATCTCTGGCTCCTTCAGGCGTAGATTTAATTAAATAAGGCGTTTCCACTTCACAAAAATCCAAATCAGAAAGATATTTTCTAACTTCCATGGCTACTTTGTGACGAAACATCAAGTTATTCTTTACTGGATTTCTACGAATATCCAAGTAGCGGTATTTCATTCGGATATCTTCGCCACCATCCGTTTCATCTTCAATAGTAAAAGGAGGCGTTAAAGAAGCATTCAGAATATTTAGTTCGGTAACTAAAATTTCAATGTCACCCGTAGTCATGTTTTTATTTTTGGCCTCACGCTCAATAACAGTTCCTTTTACCTGAATTACAAATTCACGACCTAAGGTTTTTGCCAATTCGAAAACTGATTTTTCAGAACGGCCTTCGTCAAATATCAATTGTGTAATTCCATATCGGTCACGTAAGTCTACCCAATTCATAAATCCTTTATCACGTGATTTTTGAACCCAACCGGCAAGCGTAACTTCTGTATTAATATGTGAGGCGTTTAGTTCACCACAATTATGACTTCTGTACATGATTTAAATTTTAGACTGCAAAAGTAAACACAAAAATCAAATTAATTCAGAAAACTATACACGTAGATGGAATTTAAAATGAAAAATTATGTTAATGTTTAAAATTTTTATAAGTGATTTCTTTAGATTTGGGACGCTATAAATTAAAAACCCAATTAATTATGAAGAAATTATTTTTTACTGCACTTGCATTAATCAGCACTTTGAGTGGTATGGCTCAAAAAAACAAGTATATGACTTTTCAAGGCGAAATAGCCAATAAAAACGGCGATGCAATATACATTACGGACGGTAAAAATAAATTGATTAAAAAAATTCAGATCAGCAGTGAAGGTACTTTTAAAGACACTATGAATGTTGTTCCAGGAAGATATGGTTTATCTGACGGCAATGAATTTACAATAGTGTATTTAAAAAACGGATTTGATTTGGCCTTAAAAATGGACACCAAAATGTTTGACGAGTCTATAACTTACAAAGGAAAAGGGGCTTTGGAAAATAATTTTTTAGCTAAGAATTCCTTATATGAAGAACAAACCGATATGGGAAAATTGCTTGCCGCAAATGAAGTTGATTTTTTGAAAGGATTGGAAAAGAAAAAAGCAGACGATTTAAAACGTTTGGAAAACACGAAGTTAGATCCTGTTTTTATTGACCTTCAAAAGAAAACTATCGATGAAAATTATAATGGTGCAGTAACGTGCTATAAAATGAATTACGAAGCTAATTTAGCTAAAAGCAAATTGGCGAATACGATGTCTCCTTCTTTTAATTATGATAATTACGCCGGAGGAAAAACAAAATTAGAGGATTTTAAAGGGAAGTATGTTTATATTGATGTTTGGGCAACTTGGTGTGGTCCTTGTCGTGCTGAAATTCCTTTTTTGAAAAAAATTGAAGAAAAATACCATGGCAAAAATATTTCATTTGTAAGTATCTCCGTCGATGCACAAAAAGATTTGGACAAATGGAAAGCTTTAATCAAAGAAAAAGAATTGGGCGGCGTACAGCTTTTTGCAGATAATAATTGGAATTCTCAATTCATCAAAGAGTACGGAATAAACAGTATTCCACGATTTATTTTAATAGATCCTACAGGCAAAATCGTAAATGCTGATGCTGCAAGACCTTCTTCAGCGGAATTACAGGTTCAATTGGATGCATTTTTGAATTAATCAATAATTTCCCAAATAACAAAGTCAGTGCGTAAACACTGGCTTTTTTTATGTTTTTTAATTTTCCAATGTTAAGTTTTTGTCCAATGTTATTAAATTGTTATGTAAATGTGTTTTAAATGTAAAATATTATTTAATTTTGAATAACAAATCTATAACACATTAAAAACTAACGATATGAAAAATTGCATAATTTTAGTAGCAATATTATTCTCAGGGATGACTTTTGCACAAGAAGTAAAACCAGTATTGGAACCTTTTGGAAAAAAACTTAAAGCAACTTACTTTTTTGAAAACGGTCAAGTGCAACAAGAAGGTTTTTTTGAAAACGGGAAATTAGAAGGAGCTTGGGTTTCTTACGATCAGACGGGAAACAAAATTTCGTCTGGTGAATATAGAAAAGGAGTTAAAACCGGAAAATGGTTTTTTTGGACTCAAAACAATGACAATGCGTTTACAAATTTAAATGAAGTTGACTATTCTAATAACAGAATAGCTGCCGTCAAAAACTGGAAACGAGAAGCTCTTGTGAACGTTGATTAGAAAAACTCTATCACAGAAACCTACAAAATATAGGTCCTAATAATTAGCATCTATAAATACAATCCGCAAAAAAATCAGAACCATTAAGAAATTAAGCCTTTTAAACTTAATTTCTTAATGGTTCATTTGTAAAGTGACTTTTTCGAAATCGAAAAAAATACTTCACTTGCAATTATAGACAGACAAATTAGTTATAAAAAATCAAAAAGTAATCACAAAAGTAATTACATTTGCTGTATGATAAAAGTCCGCCAAACACAAATTATAAAAATAGGCAATTCTAATGGGATTAGGATTCCTAAAGACTTCCTAAATGCATTGGGAACCAAAGAAGTTGTCTTAGAGCTAGCCGACAATACTTTGATTATTAAACCACTAACGACCACGCCACCACGAAGCGAATGGGGAAGCATTCTCGCTAAAATGAAGATAGAACCTGAAGACGATCTCAACGATTTTGATATAACCCATCACAGATGGCATTGATGATTTATAAAAAGTGGGATGTTGTATTGGTCGATTTGAACCCCACCAAAGGAAGTGAAATATCAAAAATAAGGCCTTGTTTAGTAGTTTCGCCCAACAGTGTGAATACCTATATGAACACTATTGTTATAGTCCCGTTTACCTCAAAACCCAAAGGATATCCATTTAGAATACTTACAAATCACAAAAACATTGAAGGCGAATTGTGTTTTGACCACATCAAAAGTATTGACAAAAGCCACATCGTGAAAACCGACGGCACCATTGCAAAAACGTTGCGAACTGCTATAAATAATTTATTGTTTGAGTTTTTTAATGAGTGACAAATTATTTCAACATACTTACTTTTTACAGCAAACCTCAAAGTCGATGATTTTTCATAGCTACATTTTTCAATAATTTACAGCGGCGCAAATAAAAAAAATTATTCCAGACACTCAAATTATAAGAATTTTACATTATATTTAGCTAATCTTAACTAAGTAACATGAAAAACGTTGAAGAAACTAAAAGATTATTTAATAATTCCACCTTATTTTATACTATAAGCACTGATATGGATGGTAAATATTCATATATAAATGAACATTATGCTAGAGAATTTTCATATATAGATAGCAACTTAGTTGGAAAACCGTACCATATTACAATGCACACTGACGATATAAATACTTGTATCGAAGTTTCTACCAAATGTTTTGAGAATCCGACTAAATTATTTCCGGCGACAATTAGAAAACACGACGGAAAGGGTGGCTATGTTTATACTCAATGGGAATATAAAGCAATGTTTGATGATAAAAAAAAACCTGCTGGAATATTCTGTTTAGGATATAATATAACAAAATTTGTTGGGGAAGAATTACAATTGCAAAAGGCAAATGAAAAGAATGAAAAAAATAGTAATACCATAAAAAACATTATTTTTCAACAATCACATCTTGTTCGTGCCCCATTGAGTAATATAATTGGCCTTACTAGTATTTTAGACAAAACATTATTGGACAGTAATACAAGTAACATTTGCGACATGATATTAGAAAGCTCCAACCAACTTGATCAAATTATTAGAAGTATTGTAACTGATGCTAGAAGCTAGTTTAATTTTTAGATAATTTCCAATCTTCGAGAAAATTCTCAATAAATTGCACAGAGGCGAAACGAAACCCGATTGCACAGATACATCTTTAGTTTGATAGCGTATAATTCCATTCCGTGCCCACAGACCAGAGCAAACAAAACAAACTACATCAAAATTCATTGTGGTATAAAACCAAAAAAACCGCTTCTTTCGAAGCGGTTTTTGTACCCTTTACGATTGAATTGTCGAATCTTTTTATCCAAGATTTAAAGAAACTTTCGCATGCTTATATACTGTTAACCAGAGACAGACCTTATTAGAACACCAATATTGTCCACGATTAGTGACGAACTATATAATATCAAAAACTGACTTTTGAATAACAAACAAGGTTCCCGAGCGGGTAATCTTAAAAAATCTAAAGTCAATTTGGAGAAATTGCATAAAATAAGTTTAGAACTCAAAAAGCATTTTGAAATAAAAATCATTGCTTTAAACTATCTCTTGTGGAAGTTTTTTCGCTTTGTAAAATACCTTCTAAATATTCAACTAACTTAACCGAAATTATATTTGGCTCGATTTTACTATTAATAGAATCGATATTTGTAATATCCAATTCGATTTTAAACCAAAATTCTCCAATTTTTTGAAGTATTATTTTTAATTCAATTATTAATTCTTCATTGATTTCAATTTCATTATTAAGTAAAATGTTTGTAAAATCGTGAGAAAGTTTATTCCTATATTTTCTAATTTCTTGTATTTTATTAAATTCATTTAAATCTATTATTTCTTCTTTTAAATACCATTTACAACAAGAATAGAATTCGTTTTTGCTATTTTTTAATTCTTTATGTTTAATGTTTTTAATCGTATTTAAGTATATCTCACAATCTTTAAAATCAAAAGAGTTATCGGATTTTAATATGATGCAATCATAACAAATATGCCCTTTTAGATTCGTTATAATTAGATTTGATAATAATTCAAATGATGTTATGAAAATAGTTGAAAAAATTAATTTTGATTTGATTTGATTTTCATTTAGTATATCATTATTTTTCATCGAAAGTTATTGAATAGTTGATTTCTTTAGGATTTTTATATTCCTTTGTTTCTATAGATATATTTTTATATTCATAAGTATTCAATTTTCTAACCCAACTATTATCATTAGATTTATATTCCCATTTTGAAAAATTAAATGTTGTTAATAATTTTTCATATAATTTTTCTTTGTTTTTAGAATCAATAATGAATTGAATTAAGAAACAATTTTGATATGCATTGTAGTTCAAGTTTACATGAAATTCTTCTTTGTAAAATAAAAGATATACAGAATTTGTTTCGCTTCTAAATTCTTTTTTTTCTTTAATAAGGTTAAAATTATTATTTTTCAATATTTTCTTTATTTCATTTTTAGCTATGTTTATATCTTTTGTTACGCCAAATTGAGAATAATTTGAAATAGAAAATAGTAATGTTATAATCAGGAAAATAGTTTTCATAGTTTGTTAAAATAGCTTGTTAAATTCTCCTTGGATTGGTAGATTGCCCCCCAACTTATGAATAAAATCATTTCTAACTTGCCTTAATTTGGGTGGCTATGTATAGTTAACGACTGATTTTGTTAAAAACAAATATATGTATAATCTTATTAACAAAGACAATTAATTTTTCCGAAATATAACTTTACACAGCGTTTATTGTGCAGTTAATGTTCCTTTAACGTTCCTGTTTCGCACGTCATAAGAAACTAAATAAAAGCTTAAACATGGAAACAGTCACCCTCACCCCACTTTCGGTCCATAATTACTTCGCAACAGTAATGTTTTCTTTTAAATTACCACCCTCAGCACATGTATGTGACCTCAACCTCTCAGAACATATGATACTGTAAGCAAACTTTCAGATTAGTTTTGTAAATATTTCTAGCTGTGTCACTTTGGGACACCAATAAAATACATCTTTAAAAAAAAAAGATAAAAAAAGTCCCAAAAAGCTACACTTTTAGAAATTCGTTAGTATTTATTGTAAATGATACTTGATTAATCCCCTTGTATAGGATTCCTGTATCTGAACAATAACAATATATTAACAAATTAATAAAAATGAAGTATGAAAACATAAAAGAATTTATATTCACCACTAAAAGAAGTAAAAGTAAAATATATCGATTTTACAAAGTAAATGAAGATTTATTTGCAGAAACAAAAATGAAAAGTGGAAAGAGAGTTTTCCCCATCGACCATGCTAGGTATTTTGATAATGAAATAATGTTTGACGAAAATAAGCTCTTGAGACAAGAGAATCAATCCATGAAAAATTTGATTGACTGCTGTCTAATCGACAAAGGGAGTTTGCAGTTCAGAATATGGCAATTGGATTGGTCATTCTTTATCACGGTAGCGTATAAAGCGGAGAGAAACAAAAAGAGTTGTTTTAAGCAAATGCACGGCTTATACGAACACTTAGAGAACAAATACGGTCACGCTACCGCTTTACGATTGTTTTTCACCAGCGAGCCATTTACCAATAGAACAGGCTACCACAATCATTTGGTTCTAGATATAGCAAATAAAAAACTCCATCAAGAAATTATTGCCGAAGTACAACACTATTTTAGTTATGACCGTGTAGACATAGATATTTATGACCCATACAAAGCGGGTGTGTTTTACATGACTAAAGAAGGGACCATGACAGAGGATTGGGATATTTTAGGAAATAATTTAAAGGCTAATACTTGTTTAGGGTGAAGATAAAAGTAACTAAGCGACAATTCCAATTATTACTAAGTAATTTTAATGTTTTAAGAGAAAAAGGGTTGTCATTACACATAAAGGGTTCATTGGAGAATAAAATATCCTAAAGAATCAAAATAGTTTAAAAAAAAAAATACGAGGTCTAAAAACCCTCGTTTTTTTATGCTTAAAAAATTATAAATACTTGCAAACCAGGAAAACCAGGATTTTTCTAGGATATTCCAAAAAAGCCTGGAATCTTTGTGGTGTAATAAATCACGAACGGACGATTAAGATTTATTACACCTTAAAATCAGATGTATGAAAAAGTTTGTAGCATATTACAGGGTGAGCAAAAAGGAGCAAGGAATTAGTGGCTTAGGATTGTCCGCTCAACGAAGTTCAGTATTAAAATATGTTGATTCACAAGAAGGAATAATTATTGAACAGTTTACTGAAGTTGAAACTGGGACCAATAAAAGGGGACGCATCGAAATCCATAAAGCGATTAAAATGGCAAAAAATGAAGGTGCTATTTTGGTAATCGCAAAGCTGGACAGATTGGCTAGAAACGTAAATTTTGTTAGCTCTCTAATGGATGCTGGAATTCAATTCTTAGCGGTGGATATGCCTTCTGCCAATAACTTTACAGTTCATATTTTTAGTGCCTTGGCTGAACAAGAGGCAAAGTTAATCAGCACCCGAACTAAACAGGCTCTGGCAGAACTCAAGAAAAAAGGAATAGTGCTTGGCAACCCTAAGAATCTTAATGATGATGCTAGAGCCCAAGGACTTAAAAAGATTAAGGAAAATGCCGTTAACAATGACAGGAACAGGCAAGCACAGTCCGTCATTCTTAGTTGCAAAGAAAAAGGAATGAGTTATCGACAAATTGCGGAATACCTCAATCAACTGAACTTCAAAACGAGATACGGTAATCAGTTCATGGCATCAACAGTTCACCAATTATATAGTAGAACACTATTAGAATCAGCTTAGTACAAAACAGCACTGTATTAACTTGAAACTTAACAATCATCTTAGTATATTTGTATAAGTTGGATTGAAGGCTAAAACTGGTTCTTAAACCAGCTCTTTTTGAAAACTTACTCATAACTCGCATGAGGGCAGTTAAACTGTTAAGACGATAACACTTACTTCCCCACTTTGTTTTCCTAAAAGTGGTTTCAGCAAACACAAAATTTACATTGGCATGTTTATGCCCAGAGTATGTATTTCATTTCATTTTTGAACTGAAACTTTAAACATACCATATATCCAAATCAAATTATGAGAATGATTTGGAGGTGACCAGCTGTGACCAAAAAATAACTATTCTACTCCTACCGTCAAAATAAAAAATAGGGAAAAGACGACTGAGAAAACAAAGTGTTAAGTATTACCGAATGCAAAAAAAGATTAAACAAAAATAAGATACAATACAAGGATGAAGAAATAGAACTAATCCGCAATGTACTATACAAGGTGGCAGAAGTATGCCACAAAAAAATAAACAATACCAAAAAATAAATTTAAAAATAATGGATAAAATAAATACAAAATCAGACAACGTTATATTGTACCTACGGGTTAGCACGGACGAGCAAGCAAAAGGGTTTAGCTTAGACTATCAAGAGGAATCATTGAAAAGATTTTGCCAGCTAAGAGGCTATAATATTTTAGCAATTTACAGAGAAGACCATTCGGCAAAAAACTTTAAACGCCCAGAATGGAGTAATCTTCAATCATTTGTCAAAAGCAATAAAAGAACCGTAGATAAAGTTTTGTTTGCAAAGTGGGACCGATTTTCCAGAAATGTACATGAAGCGTTCAACATAATTTCACAATTTGAAAATATGGGTGTTGAGGTTAATGCAGCTGAACAATGGCTGGAACCAGAAAATCCAGACAAAATAATTCTATTAAGTTTTTACTTGTCTATTGGTGAAGCGGAACGAAGAAAAATAGCCAGCCGAACAAAAGACGGCACCTACGAAGCTAAAACACAAGGGTATTATGCAAGCAGAGCTCCGTTTGGATACGATAGCCATAGAGATGGACATAAAACCCAGAGAGGAGTTAACAAAGGCAAAAGGTCCATACTAATCCCTAATAATAATGCTCACTTTGTTATAAGAGCTTTTAGAGAAGTTGCTATGGATATTGAATCAATTGAAACTACTAGAAAAAGACTTTATAATGATGGCATGATTTTAGGAAAAAGTGCTTTTACCGAAATGCTTAAAAATTTAGTATATGCTGGCAAAATAGTTGTCCCAGAATATAAAAAAGAATCAGCTAAGATTGTTAATGCAGTGCACGAACCATTAATTGATATGGCTACCTTCAAGAAGGTGCAAGAAATATTTAGCGGTAAGAGATGGCACGGATTAAAACCAAGTCACACTAATTTAGAATTTCCATTACGTGATTTTCTAACATGTGAACTTTGTGGTAATCAAATAACTGGAAGTTCATCTAAAGGAAGGAGTAAAAAATATGCTTACTATCATTGCAGAAATAAGTGTAAAACTAGAGTATCAGCAGAAGAAACGCACATAAAAATATCCGATTTGTTAATTGATTTACAAATTAACGAAAATGTAAAAGAGCTATTTGCAGAAGTATTAAAAGATTCAGAATCCCAAATCAACGGTAATAAAAGTAATCAGCTTAAAACCATGTTAGAACGCCAAAGGAATCTAAAATCACGATTAGAGAATGCCGAGAATATGTTATTGGACCACGAAGTAACACCAGAGACATTTAACAATATGACAAGCCGAATCAATAAAGAGTTAATGACCGTTAATGATGAAATCGAAAGCCTCAACACAAGCAATGACTCTATAAAACAATATGTAGATGCTGGTATAGAGTTACTAGCAAATTTAGATATTTTGTTCATGGAAAGTGATTATGAGGGTAAAAGAATCTTAGCTGGTTCATTATTTACAGGAAAACTAATTTTCGGAAATGATGGTTGTCGAACCACTAATGTAAATGAAGTAATCAACGTTTTGACTAGAAGTAGCAAGGGTTTAGAAGGCATAAAAAAAGGTCAAACTGTAAAAAATTACAGTTTGACCGTTAAAGTACCCGGAGCCGGAGTCGAACCGGCACGGTTTCCCACAGGTGTTTGAGACCAGCGCGTCTACCAATTCCGCCATCCGGGCTTAGCTAGACATGAAATAACGACAGTTACTTCAACGCAATAAAAGATGTGATTGTGTTTAAATCAACCATCAATTCCTTTAACACGCTGCAAATGTAAAAAATAATATTAAAAATTCAACTAAAAATACTTAATTTTTTCCTTTCAGAGTTGAATAAATTTTATAAATTTGCACCTCGCTAAAAACGGAACACACAACTAACTACACCCGAGGCAAATACAAACATACGGCTTTACACGCACAACAAAGCCGAATTGAATGAAGCGCAGCGGAATAAAAACAACAAATTAAATGTCACACCTAGAACCAGAAGCTAAAATTTTTGCTTGTTCACAAAGTGTATATCTTGCTGAGAAAATAGCAGAGCAATACGGAATCCCTTTAGGGAAAATCACCATGTCAAAATACAGCGACGGTGAATTTCAACCTTCCTACGAAGAATCTATCAGAGGATTACGTGTTTTTATCGTTTGTTCGACTTTTCCAACGGCAGATAATCTAATGGAATTATTACTGATGATTGATGCTGCAAAGCGCGCTTCGGCAAGACACATCACCGCAGTAATACCTTACTTTGGATGGGCAAGACAAGACAGAAAAGACAAGCCAAGAGTACCGATAGGAGCTAAATTAGTGGCTAAATTATTAGAAAGTGCTGGAGCAACAAGAGTAATGACCATGGATTTGCATGCAGATCAAATTCAAGGATTCTTTGAAAAACCAGTAGATCACCTTTTTGCATCGACAATATTTTTGCCCTATGTAAAGAGTTTAGGATTAGACAATTTAACAATTGCTTCTCCAGACATGGGTGGTTCTAAAAGAGCTTACGCTTATTCTAAATTTTTAGAATCTGACGTAGTTATATGTTACAAACAAAGAAAAGAAGCCAATATTATTGACACCATGGAATTGATTGGTGAAGTAAAAGGTAAAAATGTAATCTTAGTAGATGACATGATTGATACCGGAGGCACTTTGGCGAAAGCCGCTGATTTAATGATGGAAAAGGGAGCATTGAGCGTAAGAGCGATATGTACTCACGCAATTTTATCTGGTGATGCTTACGAAAAAATAGAAAATTCTAAATTATTAGAATTAATAGTTACCGACTCTATTCCATTAAAGAAAGAATCAAAAAAAATAAGAGTGTTGAGTTGTGCGCCACTTTTTGCTGAAGTTATGCACATGGTACATCATAACAATTCCATAAGTGGAAAGTTCATAATGTAACCCCAAACAAGTAATATTATTTAATAACTATATTTTTTTTACAATGAAATCGATTACAATTAAAGGATCAGAAAGAGAAAGCGTGGGTAAAGTTGCGACTAAAGCCCTACGTAATGCTGGATTGGTTCCTTGCGTATTATACGGAGGAAATCAGGCAGTTCATTTCTCAGCAGAAGTTATGGCTTTCAAAAACTTGGTTTACACTCCAAACGCTCACACAGTTGAGATCGATCTTGGAAAAGGAAAATCATTTAACGCTATTTTACAAGACATCCAGGTTCACCCGGTGTCTGACAAGATTTTACATATTGACTTCTTTCAATTATTTGATGACAAAGAAATCACTATGGAAGTTCCTGTAAAAGTAGTTGGAACATCTAAAGGTGTTTTAGCTGGTGGTGTTTTACGTTTGAACACTCGTAAACTTAAAGTAAAAGCTTTACCAAAAAATCTTCCAGATTTTATTGAAGCTGACATTACTCCACTTGAAATGGGGAACAAATTGTACGTTACTAAATTAGTTAACGAAAACTACAAATTAATCCACCCTGACAACACTGTTGTTGCTCAAGTAAGAATCTCTCGTGCAGCTATGAAAGCAGCTCAAGAAGCAGCAAAAGCAGCGAAAGCTCCTGCAAAAGGAAAGAAAAAATAATATTTTTTCAATCATTCAAAAAAGCATCAGTTGTAAAACTGGTGCTTTTTTTATGCGCGTTACTTTTTGTCATTGCTAGGAACGAAGTAATCTCATTGTCCTATTTTAAATAATTAGGAGCACAAATCTCTCCATTTTAAGCATGAATCCTCCTGCTGTCCGTTCTATCTTTTTTATCCTGAACTTATTTCAGGATCCTGAAACAAGTTCAGGATAAAAAGGATGCCACTTCCATCAGGGCTATCCACAACTATTTTGTTCTCCATAACGATTTTCTAAATCTATTATTGAGCAATCCTACACTTTCCTTCCTTAAATGAACTTAAATCCCTTATATGGTTTAAAAACTCAAAAAAAGTTAAACTGTTTTGTTCTAATAATTGCCATTAGTTTACTTTTGCAGCATGATAAAATGGATTTCGAATTTATTCTCATCACCAAAAACAGAAGACAATACAGGCTGTATGAAACCGGAGGTTCACGAACACCAAAAAAACAATATAGAAAGCGTGAGTAATAAATTTTTAATAGTTGGACTTGGAAACATTGGCGCCGAATATGTAAACACTCGTCACAACATAGGTTTTAAAATAGTGGATTTCCTGGCCCGAAAAGAAGGCGTTTCTTTCGAAACCGTAAAACTGGGCGCACTGGCCGAATACAAATTCAAAGGAAGAACTTTTCTGCTTTTGAAACCCAACACCTACATGAATTTGAGCGGAAAAGCCGTTCAATACTGGATGGACAAGCAAAATATTCCTTTGGAAAACATTCTGGTCATTACAGATGATTTGAATCTTTCCTTTGGAACCATTCGCATCCGACAAAAAGGAAGCGACGGCGGACACAACGGATTAAAAAACATCAATCTTGTCCTGAATACGCAGAACTATGCAAGATTCCGTTTTGGTATCAGCGATGAATTCAAAAAAGGAAAACAAGTTGATTATGTGCTTGGCGACTGGGACGATGTTGAAAAAACAGCACTTCCGGAGAGGCTGGAATTGGCTTCCGAGATTATAAAATCCTTTGGGACTGCCGGATTAGAAAACACCATGACCGCATTCAACGGAAAATAAAAAAAAGGGAAACGCTATTAAAACGTTTCCCTTTTTTTAGTAGCTTATATATTGACTATTTAATCACAATTTTTCTGACATCTTTCCTATTTCCGTCAATAACGGTCAATAAATAAATCCCCGGCTGGGCATTTTTTAATTGAATATTTTCATTGAAATTGGTATCGTTTTTAAATTCATTTTCAAATAGTTTTCTTCCTAATAAATCTTGAACTAATACCTTCACTCCATTTGATGATGCACTTGTAAACTGAACGTTAAAATTTCCTTTGTTTGGATTTGGATACAAAACAAAATCATTAATTTCAAATTCAGGCGCCGCAAGTGTAAACGATTGTGCACAAATAGTAATAGACGCCGAATCTACTTTTCCTATATCATTAGTGTCAGCATCGCTGGCTCTAAATGTCCAAAAACCTTGTTTATTTTGCCCATTAAAAACAGATAAAGGATCAAATGGAGCTACGGTTTGAGCAGTGATTGTCCCACAAACAAGTGCTCCCCCAGCATCATCGTAATTCAATATCAAACTACTATCAGCTGCCCCACAACTTCTTTCGAACAACTTTACAATAGTACCCGTCGGACTGACCACTTCTAGCTGTACATCTCCTAAATATTTATGGGAAAAACTAACCGCAAAATTCACATCGACAATTGTTTCTGTTGAAGCTGGAATATTTATAGTTTTAGAAATAGTTGAATTATCAGGTATATTAAAAGGAGTTGCAAAAGCATAAGTAGTACAAGAAGAAGTAACAGAATATCCTATTGCAAAAGCTTTGCTGTTTACAGCATAGTATATATTTGCTGTTGGCTCAATCAAAATTCTACAATTTGTAGCAGCAACATTAGGAACAGTAATGGTTTCTAACCCATCATTGGGAGTATTCCCAATTAAAAGTGTAGAAAATGTCAAACCACCATCGATAGAAAGTTTGATATTTACATTTGTTGATCCAGCTAAAGCATTTGAACCATTCACACTCCATGTTATCGTTTGTGACGATCCCTTAGCCCAACTTAAATCATCTATATTTTGTGATGTTACAGCAAATGGACCAACCGTTCCGCTTACATTCACTACCATTTCATCCGTATTGGTTTGGGCAGCACCTTGCGCAGCGTTATCTCTGCCTGTTAAAGTAAAATGAAGTGCTCTGCCAATCGAAGATACCGATTCCCATGCTGAGGTCAATCGATTAGATAATACTGAACTATAAGCAGGCATATATCTAACCTTTGAGCTACTAGGGTAAATTGATCTAAAAAGAGGTCCATCTGTCTTTGTAGGAACTGCAAAACTATCTGCGCCACTTTGTGCTATAGCCGTATCATTTTGCTCCCAGCAATAGGAAACAGTATCGAAATTGATATCAGAACCAGTACCTGTCAATTTAAAAGCGGTACTGGTAGGTATTGTATAATCTAAACCAGCGCTAATTATTGGCGGACTGTTGCTTACCACCGTACTGACAGGACAAGTTTTTGTAGATAGATTATCTTGTATTTGTTTAATGCTTGCAAAGGCAAAATAATCATCCGAATTAGCTTGGACATCATAACTACCAGTAATTCCCGCATAACCCATTATGGTAGAACCGCTTCCAGGCTCTACACTTACACCTGTCTGTTCAATGTCATATGAGAAGGTATGATTTGCACCCAACTGATGCCCCATTTCATGCGCTACGAAATCTATATCAAAAGTATCTCCTTGTGGTATACCGTCACTTGGTGATGTAAAAGCACTTCCTTTTCCTATATTATAAACCGGAGTTGACTCAGTATTTCTTCCCGCATCACAAACACATCCGATACATCCTGCATTTCCTCCCCCACCTGAAGCGCCAAATAAATGACCAATATCATAATTTGCTTCCCCAATCACGTTCGTCAGTGTCGTTTGCAATTCATTATTCCAAGTCCCCGGACAATCACCAGTAGTGCTACTACAACCCGCGAGTGGCTTTAATCCAGTTGCAGCAGCAGAATAAGGATCCGTAGAGGCATCTGTATATATTATAAGATTATCATTGCCTATGATGTGTAACTTTACGGCTAGGTCTTTATTGAAAATCCCGTTAACTCTAGTCATAGTGGCATTCATGGCCGCTAAAGCTAAAGGAATGGTTCCGCCATGATAAGTAGCATATTCGCCAGTACATGATAAAGCTAACCTTAGTGTTTTGAAAACTCTGTTATTAGCTGCTATTTTGTTTGTTGTCTTCAATAATTGCTTATTTATAGCCAAATCTTCGGTTTTACAGCTAAAAGGTAAATTCCCTCTATCCCTGTTTTTTGAATCAAAAAGCACATAAACACTATTGTCTTTAGAATAAGGCTCTATAAATTCAGAACCTTCATCAGCTCTTAAAATCATGGTTTGAATTCCCGTTGGCGACAAACTAAAATTTACAGACGCTTTTTTATCTGTAACACCAATCCCTGCATAAGACTTAATATCCGGGTATTGGGCTTGTAATTCCGGCGCGAAATTCGAGGATTCCCAAACCGAAAATCGTTCTAATTTTCCATTTTTATTTGGAATTAGAATTTCAACTTTACTAGTTTTACTAGTTTTATCTTCCAAGGAAAGCAAAGACTGCTTCAAAACCACCTCGTCAAATTTAAAAAACAGCTGATTATCTGCATTAGGTTTTGCATTATTTCTATCCGAAAGAGTCTTATTGTCCTGATTAATTCTTGTCCAAGCAGAATTATTTTGAGCATTCAAAGTTGAATGAACAACAAATGCAACTAAAAGATATTGTACAATTTTTTTCATGATTGGAAATTAAATAATCCCCAAAATTAAAGCATTTATGTTAATGTAGGGATTCATTCTGTATTATTTTGAAAGAAATATTGAATTTAATCCATTAGTTTATTATTATTTTAAAAAAATGTAATTTATAATCAAGAATCTGCCGAAAATCAATTCCTCAAACGGTTAACATTTAATATAGATAGTATAAATTTGCATCATTATAAAACACTTGCTTTGAAGATTTTTAATTCTATAAACGATTTTAGTTCCACAAAAAAAACAATCTTAACCTTGGGCACCTTTGATGGAGTTCATATTGGGCATAGAAAAATCCTGGAGAAAATATTACAGAAGGCTAAAAATGACAATTATGAAAGTTTAGTTCTCACTTTTTTTCCTCATCCCAGAATGGTTTTACAGGAACAATCCAATATAAAATTACTCAATACTATAGATGAAAAAATAGATTTATTACAGGATATTGGGATTGAAAACCTTGTTATTCATCCTTTTGACGAAAAATTTTCCAGACTGACTGCAGAGGAATTTGTCACTACTATTTTGGTTGATCGATTTCACATTCAAAAAATAATCATAGGTCACGATCACCGTTTTGGTAGAAATCGCACGGCAGATATCGATGATTTAATTGCTTTTGGAGAACAATATGATTTTGAAGTAGAGCAAATATCTGTTCAGGAAATAAATGATATTTCTGTGAGTTCAACCAAAATCAGAAAGGCATTGTTAGAGGGAGATATGGCTTTGGCCAATGATTATTTAGGATACGATTACTTTTTGACAGGACTTATTGTCAAAGGAAAACAATTAGGAAGAACATTAGGGTTTCCCACCGCCAACTTAAAAATCGAAGAGGATTACAAGCTTATTCCAAAAAACGGCGTTTATATTGTGAAAAGTATTATCAATAAAAAAACCGCATTTGGCATGATGAATATTGGATTTAACCCTACAGTTGGTGGAGAAAAGCAAACTATAGAAATTCATTATTTTGACTTCAATGAAGATCTATACGATCAAAAAATTGCCGTTTCTATATTGCATCGAATTCGTTCAGAGCAAAAATTTGAATCCATTACCCTATTAAAAGAACAACTTAAAAAAGATGCATCAACTGCAAACGCTTATATAAATAAACTTTAGTTTTCGTAAAAATTCTTTTATACTATTTTATAAAATATTGCCATATTTTCTGTAAATTTGGTAAGTAATGTATTATTTATCGTAGAGATATTTTTTTTAATTGTTTAAAAACTAGTCGTATGAAACTGCCAAAAGAAATTTCAAATGGATTAATTATCTTCATCGGAATCGGTATTTACTTTTTATTAATGGAGGTTTTAGGCCTTGCCGATCTGATTTATTTACGTTTATTTAATGTTTTATTTGTTTTTTACGGAACCAATAGAACTTTAAAAACCAATTTTATTGAAGGTAAACTCGGCTTAGTTTCTAATGCGGTTGCAGCGCTTCTCACCTCTCTAACGGGAATATTTTTAAGCATCCTAGGGCTTATTACATACAGCTACGCAAGAGGCGGTGATGCCTATGTAGAATCATTGTCGAAAACATTTTTATTTGGTGGAAACCCATCCGTAATGACGTATTCTATTTCTTTACTTTTTGAAGGAATCGTATCTGCCGTAATCGTTACCTTTATTCTGCTGCTAATCTGGGAAACCCGCTATAAATCAGACAAGCATTAAATTTAATTCTATAACTGTTTATCTTTTTGTTTGTTTAAAAAAGAAATAAAATATTTATTTCGAAATAATCTATTATTAAAAAAACTAACAACTTATGAAACTACCAAAAGAAGTATTAAACGGAAGTATTATTTTTATCGGAATTGCAATCTTTTTTTTGCTAATGAATGTTTCTGGCCTTGCTAATTTATTCTATTTGCGTTTATTGAACGTAATCTTTATTTTTTATGGTGTTAACAGAACTATAGAAATGAATATTTCTGAAGGTAAAAAAGAATTTGTTCCTAATGCTGTATCAGCAATGGTAACTTCGCTTATTGGCGTACTTTTAAGCATCATAGGTTTAATAATATACAGTTACACAAAAGGGGGTGATGCTTACGTCCAATCCCTATCAAAAACCTTTTTATTTGGAGGAAACCCATCAGTAACCACCTACTCCATTTGCCTGCTATTTGAAGGAATGGCATCATCCGTAATTGTTACCATGCTATTAATGTTATACTGGAACAACCGGCTTTCAACCGATTAACTATTTAGTTTGAAATTGTTTCTACATGGCTTTTTAAAAACTATTAGATTGCTTCTTTAGAACAATTTGATTACTTTTGGCGTATCAAAAAACTGTATCGATGAGCATTACAAAACACAACTGGACGAAAGACGAAATTATCGCAATATATAATAAACCTATGATGGATTTGCTTTTTGAGGCAGCCTCTACACATAGAGAACACCACGATCCTAACGTAGTTCAAGTATCCACTTTATTGTCCATCAAAACAGGTGGATGTCCTGAAGATTGTGGCTATTGCCCACAAGCAGCACGATACCATACTGATATTGAAGGCAATGACTTAATGTCTGTAAGTCAAGTAAAAGCACAAGCTTTGCGAGCAAAATCAAGCGGCTCATCACGTGTGTGCATGGGAGCGGCCTGGAGAAACGTAAAAGATGGTCCTGAATTTGACCAGGTACTTGAAATGGTTCGTACCATCAATAAACTGGATATGGAAGTGTGCTGTACACTTGGAATGATTACTGAAAACCAAGCGCATCGTTTGGCAGAAGCAGGGTTATACGCTTACAACCACAACTTAGACACCTCCGAAGAATATTATAAAGAAGTAATCTCAACCCGCGGATTTGAAGACCGTTTGCAAACTATAGAGAATGTTCGTAAAACGAATGTTACCGTTTGTAGTGGCGGAATCATTGGTATGGGAGAAAGTATTCAAGACAGAGCCGGAATGCTAGTGGCATTATCTACCTTAAATCCTCAGCCAGAATCAGTGCCAATTAATGCGCTAGTTCCTGTTGAAGGAACCCCAATGGAAGAAGAAAAACCGGTAGAAATATGGGAAATGATACGAATGGTAGCCACCACCAGAATTATTATGCCGGAAACGCAAGTACGTTTATCAGCCGGTAGAATGAATATGAGCCGTGAAGGTCAAGCCATGTGTTTCTTTGCAGGTGCAAACTCAATCTTTGCAGGTGATAAATTACTGACGACTCCTAATCCAGACGTAAATGAAGACATGAAAATGTTTGAAATGTTGGGTTTAAATCCACAAAAAGCATTTACAAAGGTTTCTCAACCTCAAACTGTAGAAGCGGCTGATTCCCAATTTACACCATTAGGTGAAAGACCAAAATGGTCAAGACCGGGACATACAATAGAAAGAAATTTAGAAGCATCAAAAAAGGAAAGTTAATGTAAAACTTACAACAGCGTTTACATTAGCATAAAGCTTTATTAATTTTGCTCCTAGTTTACACTAGGAGTTTTTTTTTAATTTAAATATTTTATTATGCTATTACAACTGACTGAAATTGAACGTCTAAAAACCATTTCAAAAGAAGATTTTTATACCAATTTTGTAAAAAAGCAAAAACCTGTTGTGGTCGAGCAGCTAACAACTGATTGGCCGGCTTATGAAAAATGGAATTTAAACTATATCAAAGAAATTGCTGGCGATAAAATCGTTCCATTGTATGATGATCGTCCTGTTTCCTACAAAGATGGATTTAACGAGGCTCATGCAAAAATGAAAATGGCTGCTTATATCGATCTTCTTAATTCAAAACCTACAAACTTTAGAATTTTTTTATATAATCTCATGCAAGAAGTACCTTTATTAAAAAAGGACTTCCATTGGCCAAATCTTGGATTAAGACTTGTCAAACAACTTCCTATGTTATTTTTTGGAGGTGAAAATTCAAAAGTTTTTATGCACTATGACATTGATTATTCCAATATTCTACATTTTCATTTCCATGGAAAAAAACGATGTGTTTTATTTGCGCCAGACCAAACACCATACCTATACAAAATCCCTTTCTCCTTAATTTCAAGAGAAGATATTGATTTTGACAATCCTGATTTTGATAAATTTCCTGCTTTGAAGCAAGCCAAGGGTTATTTTACCGAATTAAAGCACGGAGAAATGATCTACATGCCCGAAGGTTATTGGCATTATATGAAATACCAAACTCCAGGATTTTCTATGAGTTTAAGGGCTTTTCCCAGAAGCATAATTAAATTATCGAAAGCGGCTTACAATATATTTATCATGCGACACATCGATAATTTCATGAAAAAAAGAAAAGGCCAGAAATGGATCGATTACAAAAATGAAAAGGCAATTCATGACACTAATAAAAATTTGATTTAAGTATTATTTTAATCTTAGAAACAGCATTAAACACTAAAAAATCCCATTCTGTAAACACAGAATGGGATTTTTAATATTTAATAAAATTGTAAAATAATTCTAGAAAATAACTTTTTTAGAAATTACTTTGCCATCTGTTAACGTTACTTTTACTAGTCCCGCTTGTTTACTCAAAGCAATATTTGAAGTGCGGAATTCATTATTATTTATTGCATCATTATCGAATACTTTTCTTCCAAGCAAATCAAAAACGGTCACTCGTTTTATAGTTTCCAGTGCTGATTTTATTTTCAATTCATTTTTATCTTTAGCAATTATAACCGTATTTTCATTCAAATCAAAAGCCTCTGTTCCCAGCGTTTTGCTCGTATAACGCAATACAAAACGTTCATTGAAAGTCCCTGCCGCTGAACTAAAATTATAAGGTGCCGTTCTAATATCATGGATAACATTAAGTAATTTGTCTTCCAAATACACCATTTGATTATCGAGAAATAAGCCGTCAACATGGTCTATAGAAATAGTTGCTTTTCCAACGGTATTTATGGCATAACCAAAGGGAACGACATCTGTATCAACAAAATCCGTTTTTGCCTGAATGGCTAGTTTATCATTTCCCAATATACTGTATAAAGCAAAAGGAGACGCATCATCATAAACCATACCATCATATCCCGGGTCATAACCATTAGTAGCACTAGCCATATAACCCACCAATGCCTGACTTCCTGCTGAAGTATTGGTTAAATTAAGCCAGATTCTATCTTTTAGCTCGGAATCATTCTGTTTTTTTGAGGCTGACGCAGCTTTATAGAAATTAGTATTTGTGTTGGTTACACCTCTCATCGTATTATCAAAAAAGATGGATCCTGATGCATCAACTTCAACAAAAAACCCCTGGCCGGAAGCGATATTTTTTGTTGGCACACTACTATTCCCTGTTCCAACGCTCGCTGCCGGTGTGCCAACGCCACCTGCTTTAGTATAGGTTGCATAATCATTACCTGAGTAATTGTTCCCTGACAAAGTATTATTGTGTGTCCAGAAATACAATGTTCCTGTAATTGTTTTGCCAAGAGTACCAGTACCTGTAATATTTGCATCAATAAAAGCATCGGCATTTAATGCAGATGGATATGGGTTTCCTATTAACCGAAGCCCTGCTGGTTGCCCAGATGTATCTGTTATCGCAGTGACAAAAAAGGATACTGGACCATTATTAGGAACTCCTGTAAACCGAAAGGAAAAAGGTGCTGCAACGCTACTGCTTATGCCTTCAGGGGAACGAATAGCATAACCAATGCCTGGAGTAAAGAATGTATTTAAAGCATTTACATTTACCCAATCATTATTAAAAATAAAGAATTTATCTGCTTGAGTATTTGGTGAAAAATTTAATAATGTTTGAGATCCGGTAGTTGGGGATGACCAATACGTATAATCATCATTAATAATCGGAGTTGAATTCCTTTTTACAATTATGTTAATAGTATTAGCTCCAGTATAATTGGTTTGTACTAAACTGGCATTATTTTCAAGAGTCAGCGTTCCCGTTCCTCCCCCGGCTGGTATAGCTATAGGTGCGTTAATACCAACTGCCAAAACACCATTCATACTTACAGCGCCATTCGTTACAGTTAATGCATTGGCTATATCTAAATTACCGCTAACAGACCAACCCCCATTAACTCCGTTAAAACTTAAATTATTAAATTTTCCTGCTGCTCCACTAAGTGTCCCTGAGATTGTCTTCCCTGCAGCAGTGCTGTTAAAGTTAATAGTACTGGTTCCGGCGGTAAAAGTGCCGTTATTGGTCCAGTTTCCTGCCACATTGTGGGTAAGGCTTCCTCCTGTAAACGTCCCTCCTGCTAAAACCACATCGCTACCAAAAGTTTGCCCAACCGTTGGCGTTACGCTTCCTGCATTAACTGTTAAATTACCGGTATATGTATTGGAAAAACTCATAGTCAGCGATCCGCTTCCGTCTTTAGTAACTGTTCCTGTGGTTGTGGCAATTGCAGCAGTACTAAAGGTCGTATTTCCTGAACCACCAATCGTCATTGGTAGAGTAGCACCTGTAACACCACCTGTTATTGTAAGTGTTCCAAGATCGGAATTAATTCGTGCTCCACCACTACCCAGTGTTATAGCTCCTGACCAAGTATTGCTGTTAGCCAAATTACGTAACGCACCTCCAGAACTTACACCCGTTCCTATAAGTGTATTTATCGGTTCTGAAATAATTAGTCCGCTACCGTCTACTTGAATGGCTGCTCCAGCAGCAATAGTTGTAGCACCCGCAGTTGTTCCTAAACCGCTATTATTTTTCACATTGATTACACCAGCTGTGACAGTGGTTACACCAGGGTAGGTATTAGTTCCTGATAGTTCCAAAGTTCCTAAGCCATTCTTCGTTATACCAAATGCATTACTCACTACACCGCTAAGAGTTAAATCATTCACCGAAGTTGTTTCATCGGCCACTGTAAAAGTTCGTGTTGAACCTAAAGCAACAGGGCA
The DNA here is from genome assembly GCF_042787345.1 of Flavobacterium xylosi. NCBI lineage: Bacteria > Pseudomonadati > Bacteroidota > Flavobacteriia > Flavobacteriales > Flavobacteriaceae > Flavobacterium > Flavobacterium xylosi. The sequence goes on from NZ_JBHZPZ010000004.1 coordinate 148,160, forward strand.
GCTAATAGTTGCGCCTGCTCCGGTACCTATAATTTTATTTACAGTAACATTTCCTCCCAAAGTTAACAAACCTGTTCCAGTTAAGGTAGAACCTGTTGCGCCACATTCAAGAGTTAAACTAGTAGGAGCAGTCAGAGTGAAAAGACCATTTGCCAAAGTTGAACCTCCTTTTATAGTTAAAGGAATTGAAGTTAAAGTTTTGTTTTCGTTTAAAGTTACGGTACTATTATTAATAACCTGAATACCACCTGTTGCTGTTGAAAAAGTTGCAGGCCATTCGGAACCAGTAGTTCCAGTCCAACCACTATATTCTAAAACGGACCCAGTACCATAGGTTAAAATTTTACCATTAAGGTTGAGAGTTGCGCTACCTTGCATAGATAAATTCTGACTCACAGTTGTTGCTTCTCCTAATGATTTAACACCAGACCCAGCTAAAATTAAGAAATCAATACCAGCCCCTACAAATGAATTATCCAGAGTTTGCGCACCTAAAGCATCTAATTTTACAATACTGCCCGATTTAAAATCCCAAAGACTTACTCCTACTGAAGCTGAGGTAGTGCTTAACCATATCAATCCCCCGCTATTGACAGCTACCGTTGGATTATTACCCCCTCCATTTTTATTTAAGCCATCCTTTAGCCTCACATTAAAGGTTCCATTAACAGTCATCCCTGGATTTAAGTTGTTATTTATTCCAAAGGAAAAACCGCCATCCGACAAGGTACCCCCCGCATTTACGGTAACAACTCCCGTCTGATTGATGTTTGCAGTAAGTGAAATTACCGCACCTGAAACAATGATTACATCATCAGTTAAAGCTGGCACTTTCCCTCCAACCCACGATGAAGTCGCACTCCAATTTCCAGTAACGGCATTACTTGTAACTGTGGCAGCATTTGCAAATGAAATAGCAAAAAATAATATCGAAGTAAATAAAATCTTCCTTGCATTTACGCTGAAGATATTTTCCAAAAAGGAAAAAGTAGTTAAAATTTGATTATCGTCTTGGTAATATTTCTTAATAGTAGAAATTAAACGCATTTTAGATTGGGAATACACTATAAAATTACTCAAAAATAAAAAAAATTGGGGCGTTATTCTATTGATCATATTCTTGGTTAAATTGGTATCTAATTTTGTGTTTTGTGGAGTTTTACTTCAATAAAATTAAACGAAATGATAAAAAAAAAGTATTAAAACAAAACTTAACCGTTTAAAAGCATTTAAATCTGTTGAAATGCAATAATTAATAAAATATACCTCATTTACAAAGTTTCACAATTCTGATGTTTTTCTTATTAAACGACTGTTCTTGGCACTTAACAATTCCCTAAAAAAATTAAATAACAATATTTAATGATCGGATCCCAAATTTGAAATTAATAGCTTGTTTGTATCACAACCCATTTTGAAAAAAATTTTCAATAAACAATAAACCAGATGGCTCTCTCTTTTTCTTAACAAGTAGAATTTATTTGAAACAGGAAAAATGTTTTCTAATTTATCAGAATTATTATTTCCCGAATTTTATAGCTCTTTTGTACATCGCGATACGGAGCGTTGTGGATCTGAAATAAAAAAATACCCTCTCTATTATGAAATAGAAAGGGTATTTATGTAAAGTACTATTAAATATTCGTCTAATAAATAATTTTCTTGCTGACTGTTTGTCCATTTTGCAAAATAATTTTAACCAATAAAGGTTGTTGATTCGATACCAAATTAGAAATAAGAAATTCCGTGTCGTTAACATTCATTTTTTGATAAATTAATCTTCCTAATAAATCATAAACCTGAATTTTGTTTAGTACTTTCTCCGAAGAATTGATCTTTATCTGTTTGTTTGTATTAGAAACCAAAACTGAAAAGTTTAATGTCTCAAAATCACCAATTTCTAAAGTTTTATCACTATTTTTAAATCGAAATACAAAACGATCATTAAAAGTACCTGCTTCTGAACTAAAAGTATAAGGAGCTGTTTTAAGATCATGAATTACACCAAGGGTTAAATCCTCTAGATATACTTTTTGTTCTTTATCAAACATTCCATCAACATGATCAATGCTGATCGATGTTTTACCGGCAACATTTACAGTATAACCGATAGGAATAGTATCCATATCAAAGGGCAGCGCTTTTGCCTGAATAGCCAACATACGTTCTCCAATCAAACTATAAATCGAATGTTGATTTCCGCCAAAAGACAGCCCATCAACCCCCGGGTCATATTCGTTTGTAGCCATGGACGAATAGCCCATTAAGGCCTGACTAAAATTCTTTGAACTATTGGTTAAATTAAGCCAAACTCGATGAGACTTTACTGAAGAAGCTTTTATAGTCGCTGTTTTATAAAAATTAGTATTATTGGCAGCAACTCGCATCGCATTATTAAAAGTAACATTTCCTGTAGCATCTACTTCAACAAAAAATCCTTGGCCTGCAGCTATATATTTTACCGGAACGCTGTTATTACCCGTTCCCGGAATTGCAGCAGCTGTTCCAGTTCCTCCAAATTTAGTATACGTTGCGTAATCTGTAGCCAAATAATCATTGCCACTTAAGGTATGATTGTGTGTCCAGAAATATAATGTCCCGGTTATTGTTTTATTAATTGTCCCGGAACCGGTTATATTTGCATCGATAAAAGCATCGGCATCTATTGCAGATGAATATGGATTTCCTACTAAACGAATTCCAGCTTGCAGCCCATATGCATCAAGCTGCTCGGTCACGGGAACCACTACTGTACCATTGTTAGGGACTCCCGTAAATTGGAAAGGCACGATCGCGGCAACACTGGCACTTATTCCTTCGGGAGCGCGGATGGAATAGCCAATTCCAGGTGAAAATGTACTTGAGGCACTTACGTTTATCCAATCATTATTAAAAATAAAGTACTTATCTCCCTGCGTATACGGAGAGAAATTCAATAAAGTCTGGCTTCCGCTTGTTGGAGATGACCAATATGTATAATCATCATTAATAATGGGAGTCGAATTTCTTTTGTAAATTATTGCTCCGGTATTAATTGCTGATCCGGTATTAGTTTGAATTAAACTTGCATTATTTTCGAAGGTTAATGATCCTCCCGAAACTGTAAGTTCATTAGTTAAAGACAAAGTATGTCCTGATTTGATGACAACTGCTCCTGAATTTACCTGACAAGAACAACCCGACAAATCAATGGTAGTAGTAAAATCTGCATTAAAAACAATATTCTGTGTTCCGCTTGTGGCCGGAGGAGCCGATCCAGCAGACCAAGTTCCTGAATAAGTATTAGTAATTAAAGACATTACCGTGACACCCACAGAAGTTGATATACAACCTGAGGCATTTCTTGAAGAAACCGTGTGGGATGAACCTTGTGCAAAACTACTATATACAAGTGTTCCAGAATAGGCACCTCCATCAAAACTGTAAGTTTCTCCTGAAACAGCTGTTATGGATATGCTACCCGTTGCTACTGTACACGTTGGTTGAGTTATTGTAACTGTTGGTGGGCTTGGCAATGAATTTATAACTACCGTAGCACTACCTATAAGTGTTTGTGCACATGATGGATTAGTCGAATAAACAACACTCACCAAAGCATACACAAAAGAACCAGCCATAGTTGTAGGTACGGGAACATTTGCACTACCACTTGCAACAACACTTACAGTTTGATTTGCACCTCCATTAATAGTATAAGTCACTGTTATTCCTGCTGCCTGTCGATTTACAAAAGTAATATTTGGACTTATAACACCAAGACATACCGTCGTAGTACCACTAATGGTTGCCGATGGGTTTGGTCTAAAAGTAACATTGGCAGATGTATTGGCTGGAGACAAATTTACACAACCATTAAAATTGGTAATTGATTTTAAAGTATATCCAGTTGAAACTGCAGCAGATACATTAAAAGCTGTAGCAGCATTGCTATTTATAATTTGACTGTAAGTTGTTGTTCCATCTGTATATGACAAAGTATATGGTGGCACTCCATTGGCGTCATCGGCATCAAAAGTAATTGTGGCTTGACTACCTATACAAAACGAACCTCCAGTAAAACCAGAACTTAATGTATTATTAGGCAAAGCATTTACAGTTATAGTCCCTGTGGCACTTACACTACCGCAACCACCACTTAATGGAATACTATAATTAAATATACCTGATGTCGTTGGGGTACCAGTTATTGTAATTATATTGGAAACCCAGGAAGCAGTAACTCCCCCCGGCAGGCCTGCTGCAGTTCCAATTCCTGTTGCGCCTGTAGTTGTATGCGTAATACTTGTCATTAATGTATTCAGACAAGGTGTAGGAGATGATGAAGCCAATCCCGCACTATTCAAATTTACAGTAAAACCCCCAGAAACAGCGGTTGTAAAAGGCACCACACAAGAACTATTTATTATACAATAATAATATTTTATCCCCCCAATAGCACTTGAAGGTGTATATACATTTGATGTCGCTCCTGAAATCAAACTTCCTCCAGAATTAGAAGCAGTATTATTGCCATACCACTGATACGTCAAACCAGTTCCAAAAGCAGAGACAGAGATTGGCCCAAAACCCCCAACACATATGGTCTGTCCTGCAGTCGATTGAGTATACGTAGATGCTGAAACATAAACAGGAACTGGAGCAGAATATTTAGTTCCACAACCACTAGTGTTTGCTGTATATTTTACTCTGTACCATGTTGTGACAGTTAAGCCCACAGGAGTATACTTCAATGAAGTTGCACCAGAAACAGGGCTATAAGTTCCTCCTGCCGTCAAACTATATTCCCATTGATATGTGGCAGAAGGAACATTTGTTGTAAATGTCATTTCTGCTATAACACCACCAGAACACACGGTTTGATTCTGTGGTGTTATTGCTGCTGTGTAAGAATTTCCTCCTGTTCCACAGTCCAATGATGTCCCTGAACAATTAGAGGTGCAATTATTACTAGACCCATAGATTTCAGAGGAATTTCCTTGAGTATCCATACCTCCAGTAGTGTAAAACTGACCAGTGGTTCCTGAAATATCAATGTTTCCATTATCAGTGATATAATTTCCATACACTTGCAATAAGCCATTTACAGCAAAGCTTCCAGTACTATTGCTATTTACTATATTTCCATAAACAATTATTGAACCTCCTGATTCAATATTAATAGCTACGCTATTTCCAATTATAAAATTATTGGATGTTGATTCAGGTGTGCCTAATATTAAAGTAGCCCCGCTTTTTACAGTCAATCTAAAGGTTGCATTCCCTCCAATATTAGTAACCCCTCCAATAGTTGTTGTACCAGAAGCAATAGTTAAACTTCCAGCAGCATTTAAATTTGTAAGATTATAAACAGATCCCCCAGGCTGGTCGGTCACATCTTGATTAAAAGTATAATTCCCAGTGCTTATCGCTAAATTTTGATCAAGTGTGAGCGGATTATTAACTGATACGTTAGTGGTACTGGCCGGAACTCCATTTGGTGTCCATGATGTTGCTGTGGACCAAATATAAGCACCTCCCGATGTAGAAGTTTGTCCAATAGTTTTTACAGAAAAAGCCAACAACAAAAATATTAAAATATTAAATTTGGATAAGAATGTTTTTTTCGTCATATTTTTTTGTTTAACAACAAATTTCATCTTTTCTATTTTAAAAAAGAAAAAACCTACATTAAAAGTTAAAATAAAAAAAACAATATCAAAAAACACAACAAAATCGACAACACACAAAAATATCCGTTAAACTACTGTTTTACAATACACTATGACAATAAAAATTTAGACAAGCTTATTGTTTTATCTATCGTAATCTCACAAAAACTATCATAAAGGTCTTAATTAGTGCATAATTTTACTAGCAACAATTTGTCCGTCACGCAATAGGACTTTAACTAGCAAAGTCTGGTGATTTCTTATTAAATTTTGAATACTGAATTCATTGTTGTTTATATTCATTTTTTGATATATTGCTCTTCCTAGCAAATCGTAAACCTGAACTTTATCGATCATTTCAACTGAAGAATTTATGGTTATTTGTTTATTTACATTAGAAACCAAAACTGTGTTTTCGGGTTTTTTAAAACTTTTAGTTACCAGATTTTTACCAGTATAACGCAACACAAAACGGTCATTGAAAGTTCCTGCTTGGGTAGTGAAATTATAGGATGATTCATTTAAATCATGAATGACATTCAACAACTTGTCTTCAATAAATATATTTTGGGTGCTAAAAAAGCCATCTTTTTGATTAATCGCAATTGCAAAACTTCCGACAATAGTGGTCTTAAAACCTAAAGAGACCTCAACTGCTTCTTCAAATGGCAAAGATCTTCATTGAATAACTAATTTTTTGTCTTTATTAATGCTGTAAAAATCCACAAACTCGTTTCCTTCAAAAGTTTCTCCATCATATTTACCATCATAATTGTTTGCGGCCCCAGTGACATAAACTAGATATGCGAGCAAAGATTCCAAATTGAAACAAAAGTAAAAAAAGCAAGAAAAGTTGTTTCTTAATCATACGTTTTTGGAATTTTGAAAATTATTAAAATATTTATCGTTCAATTATTACTTATCAAGGCTATTCCAATCAGATTGTCAATTCCTATTTTTTTATAAAACTTAATAGATAATTTTATTTGTAACAATTTGTCCATCATGCAATACAATTTTAATCAGTAAAGCCTGGCGACTTGACACTAGGTTTTGAATAATAAATTCCTTTGCATCTATATTCATTTTTTGATATATTGATCTTCCTAATAAATCATAAACCTCCACTTTATCAATCATTTCAATTTTTGAAGTTATGCTGATTTGCTTGTTTAAATTGGAAACCAAAACTGTGTTTTCGATTTTTTTAAAACTTTTAGCTCCCAGTGTTTTATCAGTATAGCGCAATACAAAACGGTCATCAAAAGTTCCTGATTCGGTACTAAAACTATACGGAGATTCTTTCAGATTATGAATAATCTCTAAGGTTTTATCTTCAATAAAGACTTCATTATCATTGGTACTAAACACGCCTTCCCTTGAGTCAATATTAATATTAAAATTACCCGCCACAGCGGTAAAATATCCCAAGTGCACTTGATCATTATCATTAAAAGATTCCCTTCCTTGAATTTTATAGGCGCTATCATCTATTAAAGAATAGAAATTAATATAATTCCCCCCGTCATTTAATAACCCGTCATACCCATTATCAAAGCCATTTGTAGAATTCTCAAAGTAACCAACGAGTTGTTGACTGAACATCCCATCCTTATTTTCTAAATTTAACCAAAAACGATCTTTAGCTTTCTCTTTGACAGGCATCGATTTGAAAAATTGCGTGTTTGCCCCTATTGTTGCTGAACCAACCCGCATAGAATTGTTAAAAATTAAATTAACATTGTTATTTTGAGCCTCTACAAAAAAACCTTGACAAGAAGCGATATTCCCGAGAGGTATCGAATTTACGGATGTATTAGCGCTTCCCGTTGTAGAAACTGTTTTTGAAGTTGCTGTCCCACCGGTTAGGTTGAACATGGCATAATCAGATTGTGAAAAATTAAATGCATCTGGACCAAGGTTTAACTCTCCGCCTAGATTGGCTTTATGAGTCCAAAAATATAAAGTAGCATCAATGTTTGTAATGTTTGCATTTATAAATTTAACCGCATCAATAGCACAAGGATAAGGATTGCCAATCAAATTCCAATCATCGTCGGTAAATGTACCCGGAGTTAATGAAACTGGAGTATTTATAATTCCCGTATTTAATTTGTTAGTAGATACATTAGCATTAAAAACTACAGATTCTACGGCGGGATAAGAGCTTAGCCAAGTTGGCCCCATGATAATATAACCTTTCCCTGGAACATCCATATTTGTAGCTCCCACCCAATCATCCTGATTATCATCAAAACCATCATCCTCTGAGTCCAAAAAATTTGCCGGATTAAAATAATAGGCACGATCAGAGCGCCAGTTTGAAAATGTGGTACCTGGAGTATTAGAAATGGGTGTAGTTGTAAGAGGACTTGACCAGTAGGTATAATCAAACTTTTCAAAAGGAGTTGTGGTTTTATTTACTTTTATTGTTCCGTTATTTGTAACCGTCCCTAAATCACTTATCACTACTAGAGATCCTTGATTTGTTATCTTTAAATTTGATCCATTATTAACGGTTAAATTATTTTGGATAGTTACAAATTTACCATCGGCAATAGTAAGTGCAAATCCGCTATTAACAGTTAAGCTACAAGCCGTTATATTATCATTTGAAGTAGTATCATAATTCCCTGCTAGAATTACGTTAGTGGTGATCGTAGGAATTCCATTGGACCAAGAACTAACATTACCAACCTTCTTCCAGGTGGAAGAGGATTGATCCGTAATAACAATACTTCCTATTGTTGCAGAAGAAGTACACCCGAATTGATTTGTAACGGTAAGGGAATAATAACCAACCGTTAAACCCGTAACTGTAGTACTTGTTCCTGATCCTGTTATTGCGCCCGGATTAATTATCCAATTTCCTGTAGGCAAACTACTAAGAACCACACTTCCTGATGAGTTACAATCAATTGGTTTGGTGACTCCAATTATAGGATGCTGGGGTGTTGGGTTGACAACAATAGTAATAGTCTCAGAATTAGACAAGGAAGTATTATTATCATATTGAACCGTACATTTAAGTGTCGCTTTATAGATTCCGACTAATGGTATTGCAATGGCTTGGTTTTGCCCTGTTCGAATAACTGTACTATTATTTGGATCAACAATTGACCAGGAATAAACAATCGTTTTATCTGAACCAATCCCTGAATAAGCACCAAATAAATTAACAGAATTCCCTTCACAAACGGGAGTGTTTGAAGACGGTTTCGAATTAGGTGTACCGCCATCTCTTGAAACATAGGAAAATTTTAAAGTACCTTCACAATCTGAGTCCGTAAGAGAAGAATTTAAACCCACATAAAAAGACTGAATGTTACTGCAAATACCTCCGTTAATCCCCAAACCAGATACTTGAAGAACAGCGTTCTCTACAGGCACAATGAGGTTAATTTTACCATTCATTGAAATTAAGCCAATAGTTGGAGTTCAAATAATATCTAGTGTTTTTAATATAAAATCAATTGTTGAATTAATATTTCCATTCAAAGCTAATGTTCCTGAAATTGTAACAGTTCCCATGAGCTGGGTATTTATCGCTACACTTTCCGATGTTGGCTTATTAACAGATATGGTATTTCCCGACTGAATCAAAACAGTTCCTGCCGTTACAGCATATTGACCCGGATATCCTTGGGGGGAATTTGCTGAAGGTGTAATCCACGAAGATCCGTCGTAATACTGCCAACTAGAGACATCATTCCATAGCCCATATTTTTTAGATCGTTAGTATCCAGTGGTTTGCGAAAAAGCAAAAGTTTGCGTTAGCACCAATAAAAGTGTGGGTAGTAATTTTATTTTCATAATAGTATAGATTTGGGGGAAATCATTTATTTATGTTACTCTAAGTAAAATAAAAAACATTTCTTCCACACTGTAAAATCGTCAACTTGCACTTATATCTGTTATATTACTGATTTTAAGTGATTTGGAAATATTTTTTTTCAATAAAAAAATAATTTTGAGATTGGCCACTAAAAAGCTACGTCAGATAATTGCAACCGTTTTCAATACTAATATCCTTCTTTAACAAATTATAAATTCTTAAATTTCAAACTTTAAAAACCGACAATGAAAGAAGTCTATTCCATAAAAGGAGCTATACCTAAGATTGAGCATTTTTGTGCCTATCAAGAACGCTGTCATGAAGAAGTAGTGCAAAAATTGCGAAGCATGAAAATGGAACCCGAAGAAATTGACACCATTATCGTACATCTTATCAATGATAATTTTCTTAATGAAGAACGTTTTGCGTGCAGTTTTGCCAGAGGAAAGCACCGCATCAAACATTGGGGAAAAATTAGAATTGTAAACGAGTTAAAGTCAAAAAAAATAACACAAACTCTTATCAATATTGCACTAAAGGAAATATCTCCTGCCGAATATGAAACAACTTTTCACACATTAGCAGAAAGACACTGGCAATCTATACGAGAAACCAATTCGATGAAAAAAAGAAAAAAATTCTGTGATTATATGTTACGCAAAGGATTTGAAAGCAATTTAGTTTTTGAAAAAGTAAAAGAGCTGGAGAATTGGAACACAGATGACACGGATTAGCTTAAAATTTTCAATCCGTATGATTTTGTAAAATCTTTCGCAATTCGAATGCTGCCATGGTAGCCGATTACAAACTCAACAATACACTCACCGCATTCCCACCAAAACCAACGGCATTAATCAATACTTTTCTAATGGGTTTTATCTGTAATTGCGCTTCTGCAAAAGGGACTCCGATGAACCTATTGTGTTGCATCATCATAACAGCCAATTCCAAACTGAGTATTCCCGAAGCGCCAAACGTGTGTCCAATTTTCCATTTATTGGTAGTCAATAAAGGAAGAGTTGAACCAAATACTTTCTCTATTGCTCGATATTCAGTTAAATCGCCTTTTATAGTTCCAGGAGCGTGCATAACGATTGCATCTACTTCAGAAAGGTCTATATCTTGCAAAGCCATCTTCATTGATTTTTGGAAACAAGTCGCTTCCGCAGAAATAGAAATATTGTGTTCCAAAATTTCTGTAGCATACCCAATCCCTTCAATATAAGCCAAGGCATTTTCTTTTTTCCCAATTTCGAGACAACAAACTCCAGCACCTTCGCCAAGAATCATTGTACTTTGTTTCTTTTCTAAATCGAGAGCGCGATTAGGATAATCTTCTTCACTATTGGAATAAATTTTCAGGGCTCGCATTTGAGCAATGGTAAAATCCGTTAACGGAGCCTCACTCCCACCCACCAAAAATTTATCAGCCATACCGGCTCTAAGCCAAGCCAAGCCGTTCAGTAAAGCATGTAAAGCGGTCGAACAAGTAATGGAATGCGAAATTTCAGGTCCGGAACTTTGCAAATCATGAGCAACCCAAGAGGAGATATTCCCCAAAGTTGTTGTAGGAGAAGCTAATGTATGCGCTTTTCCCGTTTTTAAATATTCCTGATGGTGTTTTTCGAATAAATCAGTGGCACCACGAGAAGAACCAATATTAATCCCGAAAACATCATTTGGAGTCCAACCCGCTTTTTCTATCGCTTTACGCGAAGCTGCCATAGCATACAAAACCGACTTGTCTAAGGATCTATACTTATTATCGGATTGTTTTAAGTCTTCAACAATTTGTTTTGAATCCGCATCGAGCACTGCAACGAGCGTTTTTTTACGGTCTAAATCTTGCTCGGTGAAAAAATGGGCATCACTAAGATAATTTTTCCAAATCACTTCTGCCGTATTCCCTAAAGGTGAAATGGAAGCGATTGCTGTTATGGAGATTGTTTTGGACAAAATACTGTAATTGTTTTACCGCAAAGGTCGCAAAGTTTTTCGTAAAATTGGCATACGGATAGCACAGATGCTACTGATAAAAACGGATTTTTAGTCTTTTAACCAATGAAAATCCGTTTGATCTGTCTTATCAGTGGACTAAACTATTTCTAACGCTTTCTCGACCACCTGATACACTTTTTGTAATTGCTCATCAGTGATAATATAGGGAGGCAAAATGTATACAATATTACCAACCGGACGAAGAATTATTCCATTTTCGATAAAAAAATCATAGAGTTTGTTGCGCAAGGTTCCATAATAACTTGCCGCGCTTTCAGTTTCTATTTCTAAAGCAAAAATGACTCCGAGTACTCGTGTTGTGGTTACTTTCGGATGGTTTTTTATGTGTTCCTGAAAGTCCAGATGATTTTGATTTACCCGAATTAAATTCGCCTGCATTTCGTTCGTCTGCAGCAATTCTAAACTGGCCAAAGCAGCTGCACAACCTGTAGGATTTGCCGTAAATGTATGCCCATGAAACAGCGCCTTATTAATATCGTCATCATAAAAAGCATCGAATAAATCTTGCGTAAAAGTCGTAATTGCCATAGGAATGGTTCCGCCGGTCAATGCTTTTGACAGACACATCATATCTGGTTTTTCCACCAAATAATCGGTCGCAAAAGTTTTCCCTGTTTTTCCAAAACCGGTCATCACTTCATCAGCAATCGTCAGCACTTTATTTTCCTGACAAATTCGCATCAATTTATCTAAAGCTTCCGGTTCATAAATCACCATTCCTGCAGCTCCCTGAACCAATGGCTCAAAAATAAAACCCGCACAATTGTTGTTTTTTATAACCGAATGTAACGCTTCATAACTTTCTTGCTCCATTCCTTTAACCGGAACCGGAATACGTATGACTTTAATTAAAGAATCCTTAAATGCTTCGACAAAAAACGAGATTCCGCTTGCTGCCATAGCGCCAAAAGTGTCACCGTGAAAAGCATTTTCGAAAGCAATTATCGTAGTTCTCTTTTCTCCTTTATTGAAAAAATATTGCATCGCAACTTTAATCGCAATTTCAACTGCCGTAGAACCATTATCCGAAAAGAATATTTTTTGTTGGTTTTTGGGTAGAATTTCCATCAACTTCTCGCCAACCAAAATAGCGGGTTCGTGTGTAAATCCACCAAAAAGCACGTGTTCTAATGTCGTGAGTTGTTTGTAAATAGCATCCGCGATAAATGTATTCGAATGTCCGTAAGGATTCACCCACCAGGAAGCGATGGCATCAATGTATTCTTTATCATTCTCGTCCCAGAGCAAAGCGCCTTTGCCTTTTTTAATGGCAATGGGAAGTGCTGCTGTTTTGTGTTGTGTATATGGATGCCAAAGATATTGGCCGTCTCTATCAGCTAAATTCATTTAATTGTAGATTGATGATTAACGATTTTTGGTTTCAGATTTTGTCATTTCGAGGAACGAAGCAATCCCATTTTGGAATTACAAATAATCAAGTTCCAATAGATTTTCTCTAAATCGGTCTGCATACTCTTTGATTACATTTTGGTCAAAATAGGGTTCTTGTTCTATTCTTCCAATGCATTTTATGCCAGTTTTACTCAAAATTATTTCTTCTGTAGCCTTATTTTCGTCACCAGAAAAAATAATTCCAGCAACAGTAATTTTCCGATTTTTCAAGGCTTCAATGGTAAGTAAAGTATGATTGATGCTCCCTAAATAATGCCGGGAAACCACAATTACTTTATAATCGGGCTGAATCAAATCAATTACACAATCACTTGAATTTAATGGAACAAAAACACCGCCCGCACCTTCAACAACCAAATTATTTTCTGTTTTCGGTTCGATAATTTTCATTAAATCAATAGTGATTCGGTCCAGTTCTGCAGCGAAATGTGGACTCGCAGGCGTATTCAAAGCATAACTATTGGGATGAATTACCGTCTTTTTATTAGACAAAAAAGATTTGATTTTGTGACTGTCGGAGTTTTCTAAATCACCCGCTTGTATGGGTTTCCAATAATCGGCTTCTAGCGATTCCGTTATAATTGCCGAAGCAATGGTCTTACCGACATCGGTTCCTATTCCGGTTACAAATATTTTCATAGTAATTAGATTTGGACACAAAAGTAAAAAACCCATCGGTAAGATGGGTCATTTATTATTCTTCTTTTAATTCGTCTATAACTTTCTTGATTTGCTTGGCGTATTTTCCGTAATAATAGTTAACCCAAACTTCAGTCATCAACCCGATCAAGAGCATTAAAAAAATAAATATTAATATCAATATTGTAAAAGGAAAATTACTACTTGATTCACTAATAAGATAGCGTTCTAAAATTGACGGGGATTTAGAAATTACAAATAAACATCCACCTGCTAAAGCAAATGGAATTAAGGAATAAGTAAACGATTTATACAACTCCATATTTAATTGTATATCAAAATAGGTTTTATATAAATTATCCTTAGTATCCAAGGTAGTGTTACCTATTCGTCTATAAAACAAGTATAATTTAATAAAATAATAAATTGAAGTAGCCACCGCAATTCCGTAAAATAAATAAAAAATAGTATCATATTTGGGTAACAAATGAAGCAATTGTGGCAAGAAACCCAAAAGAATCATTGCAGGTAATTGAATAAAAAATTCATTCCTTAAGTTCTTTCTGATCATGTCAACAGGCATATTCGCCGATTTTAGTTTCTCTAAATTGGTTGGAACTTTAATGTCACTGCCTGTGTCATTATTCCATGCTGATTGTATATCGTTAAAATCCATATCCTTGTTTTTCAATTATTTCTTTCAATTTGTTTTTTGTTCTGTTCAGTTTTACTCTGGCATTGCCTTCAGAAATACCTAAATTATCTCCAATTTCTTTATGCGAATAGCCTTCCAAGTGGTAAAAAACGAGTGCTTTTTCTATTTTATCTAATTTATTTACCGCACGATAAAAATGTTCTAACTGGTTTTCTTTAATGTGCGAATCGTCATCTTCTTCTTTTATGTTATCCGAAGCTATTTCGTATTTATCTACTTTTCGCTTCTCTTTCTTTAAGAAAACAATTGCTGTATTGATAGCCACCCGATACATCCAAGTCGAAAACTGGCTTTCGTTTCTAAACGAATCATACGATTTCCAAAGTTGGCAGACAATCTCCTGAAACAAATCCTGTTGATCATCGTGATTGTCCATATACATTTTAGAAACTTTATATAAAATTCCTTTGTGTTTTTCAATCCGGTTTAAAAATTCTGGTTCTTTCTCTTTCAAAATGGTATTAGTTCAGAATAGGTTTAACGATATACCCTTTTTTTCTCAATAAATATATCACTCCTTGTTCTCCCAATAAATGAGCGGCTCCTACTGCAAAAAAAGTGCTTTTATCTTTCATCATATCTGGTATTTTTACCGCCCAGTTTTTATTTCTCACTTCTAATAACCATTTTTTTGCTTTTTCATTCATCACTTTAGGAGCCGTAATGTCTTTATATAATTCCAGAAGGTTTTCCTGAATATAATTTTGAACTAACTTTTTTGTAGTATCGTCATTTGATTCCTATAACATTGTAATCATCTCCGTATCATAATAAGCTTTGCTTAAGAAATCCATTTGTGCTTGAAGCGTTTCAAATCCAGTAACACTTTTATCAGAATCTTTAGCCATTGCAATAAATTCCATTTCATAACTTTTAATATCAACACACCCAAAAGATTTCATCATAATTAAACTCATTACTGTCATTAAACTAAACTTGTCAACTTGTTTGACTGTCATTCCTGTTCGTTTTTGTAATAAAGCATCAAGGTAATTCAATTGTTCTGGGCTCAATGTTTTACTTAATGGTTCTTTCCCGTATGCCAGTTGTTGGGCAGCACCCATTTCATTTGGGTCTGATAAATTAACCTCTAAGACTAAATTATCAGAAGTAGCGAAAGCTTTCTTGGTTTTATCAGATAGAAAATAATCATTCCCACAAATCATGTGAATCGTGCCATATAAATACGAAGATTTCGACAAACCGTTTCCTGAAATTTCCCATAAAAGAGATTTAGCATTTGAATTTATTGATGTAGCTTTTTTTGCTTGCGCAAAAACTCCGCTGGAAATTAATAATACTGCTACTATTGCAATTGATTTGAATATTTTTTTCATGATAATTTGATTTTTGATTGATTTAGATGATTTAAACTCGTTAGGATTATTTACTATATTTTGTTCTTAAGACCGAAAATACTCCCGCCAAAAAGAAGCAAGACATCATCAATAACATTTCAGATTTTGGCTTTTCATAAACATATTGGTTTACTAAAGCGTAGCCTACTCCTATTGAACTGATAAAAATCATGATTGGTCCAAAATAATTTCTCTCGCTAAATTTTTTTGTGGTTTCTGTTTTCATAATGGTTTTGTTTATTTGATTACCATTCGTAAGTAATTAAATAAGCAAAACGTTACAAAAAAAATTAAACTTTTTTAAAGAAGTGTTAAAATACAATGCATCACAGCCGAAATTTCTTCTGGCGAATTATAACTGTGTAAACAAAAACGCAAGCGTTCCTGTCCTTCTGGAACGGTTGGCGAAAGTATCGCTTTTACATCAAATCCTTTTTCTTGCAGTTGGTTGGCGATCGTTTTTACTTTTTCATTTCCTGGAATAATGGCAGATTGTATCGCTGATTTGCTTCGCACAAAGAGTGGTCTTAAACTTAACAGATTTTTCTGTTGATTAAAAAAAACAATGTTTTCTCTTAATTTTAAAATTGGAGCCGAATCCTTTTTTAAATGCTGGTACGCAACCAGAATCGTGGCAACAGAATGTGGCGAAAGCCCTGTGGTGTAAATAAAACTTCGGGCAAAATTTACTAAATAATCCCTCAATTCAACCGAACCTAAAATCGCGGCTCCATGACATCCCAATCCTTTCCCGAAAGTCATAATGCGGGCAAAAACGTGATCTTGCAATCCCCGCATTTGAACGAATCCTTCTCCTGCTGAACCAAAAACTCCCAAAGCATGCGCTTCATCAACAACAAGATAACAATTGTGTTTAGTTGAAACCGAAACCAATTCTTCTAGATTTGGACAATCACCATCCATCGAAAAAACAGATTCAGTGACGATATAAATAATGGTATTTGGATTCCTTAAAATCAACTTTTCCAAATCCTCAAAATCATTATGATTGAATTTATAGGCTTTGGCATTCGACAATTGAATCCCGTCCCTAATGGAAGCATGACATAATTCATCGTATAAAATCAAATCCCCTTTTAGTGGAACCGAACTAAAGAATCCAACATTGGCATCATAACCCGAATTGAAAATCAATGCCGTTTCTGATTGATGGAACTTAGCGATAAAGTCTTCTGTTTCTTGATACAGTTTATGGTTCCCGGATAACAATCGGGAACCGGTTGCTCCGTTTTTTTTATAATTTCTGTCTAAAATAAATTGGTGTGTTTCATCAAAAATATTTTCTGACTGAGACAATCCCAAGTAATCATTAGAAGAAAAATCAATTAAATTATTAGGTAAAGATAATTTCCGAAGCGCATTGTTTTGCATGCGGATTTCAAGTTTGGCAGTGAGATTTTTAGGAAAGTTCATAAAGACAAAGTTAGAAAAAAATGGACGCAGATGAAACGGATTTGCTAAAGCAAAAACACAGATAAAAAACGGATTTTTAATTGTTATAATCCGCATAATTATTGGCAAAGAAATAAAATTTGGGTAAAATTTATTTACAAAAATTTAAAAATAATTATTGTTTTTGTATGTTTTATTATTGTTTATCAATAATTTTAATATATTTACATCAAATTAAAATACTAAAGTTATGAGAAAAGACAACAAATTAGTAAGAGTAATCTACATTATATCACGATTGGGTTATCGCTTTACCCAACTTTTCATATTATCAGCTATCTTTTTTGAATTCTTTACCCTAAACGGGGAAATAGGAAATTTTACAACCTCAGCACATAATTCAAAGGGGTATCCGATTAAAGCTAGGATACAATTAAACATCCCAGATACTTTAATTATTTATAAAAGTAACTTTTCAAGTAGTGCTGGAGTTATCTCAAAAACTGATTATAAAAAATATAATAAGGATTTCAATAAAATAAAAAAAGATAATCGACTCGATAAAACTTTTCAAATAAATAATTTTGCTATTTATAAAGATGGATTTAACGACGTTAGCAAGGAAATTGATAATGTAAAAATTCAGGATCAAGACTCGGAGATTAATATTGTAATCAACCCTAAAGATGTCTTTTTTAAATCAATTTTAATGTTAAAAAGTTATTTAGCATTAGCATTACTATTATTCATCGCTTATCAATGTATGCATTTGTTTAAACAATTAAATAAGAACTTTGTTTTTGACAAACAATTGAATCGAAGAATTCAAAATATAGGTTTTTCATTAATACTATTTCAAGCTGTAAAAATGATTGTTAGCATAATTTCTATGCAATATTTATCGAGAATTGATTATCATCATTACATCCCATCAATTGATAATTCAGATTTTAGATTTATGAATTTGCAAATTGAAGTCGAATATAACTTAGAAACTCTTTTTCTAGGATTATGTTTAGTAGTTTTAGCTAAACTATTAGGCTATGGGTACAATCTTCAAAATGAAAACGAATTAACAATATAACTTATGTCAATCATTGTAAACCTTGACGTGATGCTTGCCAAACGAAAAATGCGTTCCAATGAATTGGCAGATCGAATGGGAATAACCACTGCCAATCTTTCTATTTTGAAAACTGGAAAAGCAAAAGCGATTCGGTTTTCGACTTTAGAACTGATTTGTGACATTCTGGAATGTCAACCTGGAGATATTATGGAATTTGTAAAAGAGGAATAGTTTCTAGTTCCCAACTTTTTAGCCCAGATGGAAACGGCATCCTTTTGCAAAGCTTCCAGCCTTTTGAAGGCAGGAAGCTTTGCAAAAGATAAAGTGAACAGCTGGAATAGCTCCAAAAAAAAGCCTAACAGTTACGTTAGGCTCTATTTATATTTTAAATTGTCTTAGTCGACTAAAACAATAACCTTGTTGTCTTTCATTTCGATTGTTCCTGAAACAATAGCAAGCGTGTAATTTTGATCATCTATTTTAGTAAACTTACTCACTACATCTTTGTTAAAATGGAAGCTTGAAGCAGTAATTTTCACTACACCTTTTTCTAAAATAGAAACAATTGGCGCGTGGTTATTTAAAATCTGAAAACTTCCGTCAATTCCTGGTAAGGTAACCGAGGTTACATCTCCCGAAAATAATTTTGCTTCTGGTGATACTATTTCTAAAATCATGGTTTTTAGTTTACAGTCTCAGTATACAGTCACAGTACGGAATACTGAGACTGAACACTGAATACTAATTTTATGCTTCCGCTAACATTTTTTCTCCTGCTTCGATAGCTTCTTCGATAGTACCTTTAAGGTTGAATGCCGATTCTGGCAAGTGATCTAATTCACCGTCAATAATCATATTAAATCCTTTGATAGTATCTTTGATATCAACTAACACCCCCTTTAATCCTGTAAATTGCTCCGCAACGTGGAAAGGTTGAGATAAGAAACGTTGAACACGACGCGCTCTTGAAACGGCTAATTTATCCTCTTCTGATAATTCTTCCATACCAAGGATCGCAATGATATCTTGTAATTGTTTGTATTTTTGTAAAATTTCTTTCACTCTTTGTGCACAGTCATAATGCTCATCACCTAAGATTTGAGGAGTAAGAATTCTTGAAGTTGAATCCAATGGATCCACCGCAGGATAAATACCTAACTCAGCAATTTTACGAGACAATACCGTAGTAGCATCAAGGTGAGCAAAAGTTGTAGCCGGTGCCGGATCCGTTAAATCATCCGCAGGAACGTAAACCGCTTGTACAGATGTAATAGAACCTTTGTTTGTTGATGTAATACGTTCTTGCATTGCACCCATTTCAGTAGCCAATGTTGGTTGGTACCCTACTGCAGATGGCATACGACCTAATAGTGCCGAAACCTCAGAACCTGCTTGTGTAAAACGGAAGATATTGTCAACGAAAAACAAAACGTCTTTTCCTTGATCAGTTCCTGCTCCATCACGGAAATATTCAGCGATAGACAATCCAGAAAGTGCTACACGAGCACGAGCTCCCGGTGGCTCATTCATTTGACCGAAAACGAAAGTAGCTTTAGACTCTCTCATTCCTGGCATATCCACTTTAGATAAATCCCATCCTCCATTTTCCATAGAGTGCATGAATTCATCCCCGTATTTTATAATTCCTGACTCTAACATCTCACGAAGTAAGTCATTCCCTTCACGTGTTCTTTCTCCTACTCCTGCGAATACGGAAAGTCCACCGTGACCTTTTGCGATATTATTGATCAACTCTTGAATCAATACTGTTTTACCAACACCTGCACCACCGAACAATCCAATTTTACCCCCTTTTGAGTAAGGCTCAATTAAATCAATTACTTTAATACCTGTGAATAAAACTTCAGAAGAAGTAGATAAATCTTCGAATTTTGGTGCTTGACGGTGAATAGACATTCCGTTTTCACCTGTTTTTGGCAAGTTTCCTAAACCATCAATGGCATCTCCAATTACGTTGAACAAACGTCCGTAAACATCGGCACCGATTGGCATTTGGATAGGATTTCCTGTTCCAACTACTTCATAACCTCTACTCAAACCATCTGTTGAGTCCATCGAAATGGTACGAACTGTATTTTCACCAATGTGAGATTGCACTTCAAGTACTAATAAAGTACCGTCTTTTTTTGTGATTTCTAATGAATCATAAATTTTTGGAAGTTCAACATCCTTACCGTTGAAAACAACGTCAACTACTGGGCCAATGATCTGGGCAACTTTTCCTATTACTTTTGACATTACTTATGTATTTATTAAATAGCTATTTAGGTTTACGAAACAGAACCAATCGAAACTTATCGATTAGACACTTTTTTCAGTGTGCAAAGATAATTTTTTAAAATATAAAATCAATAATTTTTTTATAAAAAAAGGATATTTTTACTTCCTACTGAAGAAAAGCTTTAAAACAATCCAATAACAACAATATCCTCAAAAAAATAACCACCTGCATAAACAGATGGTTATTAGTTATTATTTACTTTTAAATCTTATAAAGTAGCTGGGTACAGTATTCGATACAAGCTTACATCTTTGTTTTTGAAATTAGCTCCAAACTTTGCATTAATAGCACCAGTAAACAAATTAGCTATGATAGCATACCCCCTTGGACTTGGATGCACTCCATCTAAAGAAAACATTCCACCAGTTACAAACGCAGAAGTAACTTTGTAGTTATTGTAGATTATACCTCCGTTTGCTAACTGATCCGTAACCCCCTTTAATTCTACAAATGCCAATCCTTTCGCATCTGCAACCGATTTAATTGTGGCATTGTAAGCATCAGTAGCCGTTTTAACTTCTAACACTTCGTCTTTTGAAAGCACCCATTGATCTGCTAAAGGCACTGATACTCCATTTACAGCGGCAGGATTATTATTTACGGTAGTACCGATAAACGTTCTAGATGTTAAAACCATTAAATCTTCGGCAGTAGCCTGTCTTAACGAAGGAATTCCAAATGCTGTTCTATCAGTTAAATAACTATCAACAATTACTACGGCATTGGCTCCAGCGGCAAATTTAATTGTTCTTCTGTTCGCTTCTGCATCTGTTAATAGATTATTAGTCACCATGGTTCGCAAACCAGCATTATAAATAGCATATCCCGCACTCAACTGCGTTGCAGCAGCAGCAGACAATGGTACAGGGTTATAAGGTACTGTTGTAAAAAATGGTAATGCAGTTACGTAAGGCAAATTAGCAACAATTCCTTTCGCTCCCTTTGCTGTCATTGCGTTAACAATGCCATTATAAGCACCAGCAAACACAGCGGGATCGGTAATATCATTGCTTGCATAAGTAGCGGGATTCATATTTCCTGTTTGATTTCTACCTGAACCTCCAGACGTAGCATAACCTAAAACATCATTACCACCTATCCATAAAGAGAAAAAGGTAGGGTCTTGAGCCACAGCATCTGCCACAACCGTTGTTGAAGCTGATGTAGCAAATCGAGCGAAGTAAGGATTTGCGACACCGGTGGCAATACCAGCTACATTCCCGTATCCTGGAGCCACTAAATGATAACTTTTTGCACCTGGCACACCGAGATTACTAAAAGGACCTGTTAGTTTTGTAGTAGCTTCTGTTGATGGTCTACCTGTAACTGGAGTAGGTGCAGCACCATTGAAAAACAAGCGCTGTCCCAGTATCACGTTACCGCCTAACAACAATCCACCAATATTATCAGCCATAAAAGGCGTCTTAAACTCACCGCCACCTGCTAATGCAAATTGTTGTGCTATAATATTAACATAAGAACCTTTTTGCCCTTCAATAAATAATGCATTATCACTGAAACCCGCAGCATACGAATCTCCTAATGCTATATATTTTGTTACAACTGCAGACCCAACAGTTAAAGGTTTCCCATCAGAAGAAGTAGTATCTACCGTTACTTCATCATCATTATTACATGCTACAAATGCTAATGAAGCAAATAGAAGCCATTTGAAATTTTTTATCATTGTTCTTTGATTTTAGTTTTAATAAAGTGTTACGGATTAATTGTCCAAGATGCAAAATATTGTTGACCAATTAGACCCGCTCCTAATACTTGACCATATTCTCTACCTCCGATATTTGAAGCACCTATTTTTAAAGTTGATTTCAAAGAAGGGAAATTATAATTTAATTGCGCATCTATAACTGTTGCCGCCTCAATTGTTCCATCTGCAAAAGAAGATTGCCATAAGTATTCACTATTCCATCTTCCGCTAATGTTAAATCCAAAATTTGGCAATAATTTTTCATTACCAAATGACGCTTTGATACGGTGTTTTGGCGTATTGAATCCAGCTTCAAAACTAGGATCTTTAGATTGATCAAAACTGAATTCAGCATAATTGTAATTAGCTCCTACTTCAAATTCTTTATAAACTTTTCTTGACAAACCAATACCAAAACCGATAGATTCAATTTCAAGTGGTGTGTTTGTATACAATTGAAAAGTTCTTGTATTACCACTTTGCAAAGCCTGTAATGCTTTTTGACCTTCAACATTAGTTAATCCACCACCATCTAAAGCTTGACCGTATAAAGGAGTAATCACGTTAAGATTTCCAATAAAATTATTGTAGATGTTGTAATATCCATTAACATCAATCGAAGTTCTATTAATAAAAGATCTGTACCCTAGTTCAATGGCCTTAACTTCTTCAGGTTTAACAAGACCAGCATTTGTTTTTCTTAATAATGCAGGGTTTCCAGCAGCTGCGAAAGCAATAACCGAAGAAGCTAGGTAAGAATTTCCATAAGCTCTTGTACCATCAATAGTGACAGTAGTATTACCGTTGTTAAACCCCTGACCTACTGCTCCATTTACTGGTAAAGTTTCTACAAATCGAGTTAAGTTATCTGGTGCTGAACCCAAAAGTATAGCACTACCAACATTGAAACCTATGTACTGATCTTGCGTAGTTGGGTTTCTAAAACCAGTTTGGAAAGAGCCTCTAAAATTATGGTTCTTATTTTGACCGCCTGAATAAACAAGCGAAACCCTTGGAGAAATATTCCCATCAAAATTTTGCGCTTTATCATAACGAATAGATCCTGTGAATTTTAAACGATCGTCCATCATTTTTTTCATCACTTGCGTGTATGCACCGTATTCATCGTATTTGATAGGCCCATTAGCATCTGTATAAATACGACCAAATGAATTTAACTCATATTGTCTGTAGGAACCTCCAACTTGAATTTCAGCAAATTTAATCAAATCTTTAAAATTATAATTTACATCTGAATGATAAATTCTCGAATTGTCAACTAATTTAGAACCTGTTAGCACACTTGCTTCGTTTGTAACTTGGTTAAAAGCATTTTTAAACTCCGGAGTTCCTGGTAAGAATCTTCCTTGATCTGCTCTTGCTCTAGCCGCTCTGTGCGCATCTGCTGGCAACATACCACCTAATGTTGATTGAGCAAATGTCGTTCCGTATTCTCTAAACCATTGTTGATCTGACTTCCATTTACGATTTATATTGATCCCTGTAAATAACATGTCATAAGATTGACCACCATCCTCAGTAGTTGTATATCCTCTCAAAAAGAAATTTTTCCCTTTAAATTCAATTTTATGTTGCTGCATAAAAAAGTTGTTCAAATAATAACGGTTGGCTCCTTGGTACACAGTGTTTCCAAAACCAAATTTACTTTGCCAAATTACCTCTAATCTTTCGTCTCCAAGTGGACGTAAATGCAAAGAGAAATCTATTTTTGTATTAGAAACCTTGTTATCTGTTAAGTCAGTCTCGTTGTATCCTGTTCTTGAAACTCTATCACTAGGTAAAGTAGGTGCAGGAATTACTGTTGCAACTTCATCGCCATACACATTGATACCGTCATACCCGTAATGAGTTCTATCTCGACCTGCTACCGTTTTATCATCATAATTTACAGCATGCCATTCTGTTCCTCTCATGTAAGCAAAGTTAGCCTTACCTGCAAAATACTTATTGAATGCTTTTGCCATACGAACTCCATAATCAACATAATCATTTGTACCTGCAGCCTTTTGACTAGTTTGCCCAAATTTTGCGTAAGCTCTTATACCTTGGCTAGTAAACGGACTCTTACTAGTCATAAACAAAATTCCATTGAAAGCATTTGCTCCATATAACGCTGAAGAAGCTCCTGGTAATAATTCAACACTTTGAACATCTATTTCAGACACCCCAATTAAATTTCCAAGCACAAAGTTCAACAACGGCGAGGAGTTATCCATCCCATCAACTAATTGCATAAAACGAGTATTTGCAACTGTTGCGAATCCACGCGTATTAATCGATTTGAAAGACATACTTGAAGTATTCATTTGTACTTCTTTCATGTTTTCTAATCCATCATAAAAAGAAGGAGAAGCTGTTTTCTTAATTTCAACGATTCCCATTCTTTCAATTGTAACTGGCGATTCTAATACCCTTTCCGGCGTTCTTGAAGCAGAAACGACAATCTCATTCAATTTTGTTTCTTCGTCAACAAGTCTAATTGTTACTTTTTGAGTATTCGATGAAACTGTTACTTTTTGTGCTACATACCCCACACTGGAAACATTGATCACATAAGGTGGTTTATTTGATGATTGCAAAGTAAATGAACCATCGAAGTCGGTAATCGCACCGGCTTTTTCTCCAACAATTTTAATGTTGGCTCCAGGAATAGGTTGATTGTTACTATCTGTAACAATGCCTGAAATTGAATTTTGAGCAAAAGTAAGGCTACAAAAAAACAATGACAAAAAAAGTAAATACATTCTCATTTGGTTAATATTTTTTGATTTATGTTGCCAAAGTACAAATATTTTTAATATTAATAAAAAAGGGCGTTAAAAATTTCATAATTATCAGTGCTTTTACCTCAATTAGAGTTATTCTTTATTTTTTATTTTTTGTTTTTTGTTAAAAATTAAGTATAAATACTATAATTACACTATGCATGCATATAATAAATGCATTAATCTTAGAAATTTAATAAAATTTTAGCTATTTAATAAAAGTTAATAAAATAAAATAAAAATGATCGCATATCCTATTTATACTATCAATTTCCAGAAGAAAGGTTTAAAAAACAAAAAACCTCGAAAGAGACATCTTTCGAGGTTTATATATATAAAAATCTTTTCTTTTACTATTCTACAGTAACAGACTTAGCAAGATTACGAGGTTGATCTACATTACACTCTCGCATAACTGCAATATGATACGACAAAAGCTGTAACGGTATCGTAGTTATCAACGGAGACAAGGCATCTGAGGTTTCCGGAATTTCAATCACATAATCCGCTAATTCACGAACTTGCGTATCTCCTTTGGTTACAATTGCAATTATTCTTCCACTTCTGGATTTTATTTCTTGAATATTACTGACAATTTTATCATAATGACCCTGTTTTGGAGCAATTACGACAACTGGCATATGCTCATCTATCAAAGCAATAGGACCATGTTTCATTTCTGCAGCCGGATAACCTTCTGCATGAATATAAGATATCTCCTTAAGCTTCAAAGCACCTTCCAATGCTACTGGGAAATTATACCCTCTTCCTAAATACAAACAATTAGGAGCATCCTTAAATGTAGCAGCAATTTCTTTAGCTCTTTCATTTGTTTCTAAAGCTTCTTTAACTTTCTCGGGAATGATTTCCAATTCTTGTAAATACCTATGGAAATCAGTATTTGACAAAGTCCCTTTCGCTTTAGCCAAACGCAGCGCTATCATTGTTAGCACCGTAATTTGAGTAGTAAATGCTTTCGTCGATGCAACACCAATTTCTGGTCCAGCATGAGTATAAGCACCTGCATGAGTTTCTCTTGAAATAGAAGAACCAACAACGTTACAAACTCCAAAAACAAACGCACCGTTTTCCTTGGCTAATTTTATAGCTGCCATAGTATCGGCTGTTTCACCAGATTGCGAAATGGCTATAACAACGTCTTTACTGTTTATAATTGGATTTCTATATCTAAATTCAGAAGCATATTCCACTTCTACCGGAATTCGAGCAAATTCCTCAAATATATATTCCGCTACTAAACCAGCATGCCAAGATGTACCACAAGCCACGATTATAATTCGGTCAGCATTTAAGAATTTTTCTAAATTGTCTTCGACACCTGACATTTTTATAATTCCTTCATTCGCATGAAGTCTTCCGCGATACGTATCTTTTATTACACTTGGTTGTTCATAAATCTCTTTAAGCATAAAGTGATCGTAACCCCCTTTTTCAATTTGCTCCAAATTCATTTGAAGTTCTTGAATATAAGGATCAACTAAAGAATCATCTTTAATTTTTCTCACCTTCATAGCTTTGTGCAATCTAATAATTGCCATTTCACCATCTTCTAAGTAGATGGCATTCGAGGTATATTCTATAAATGGTGAAGCATCGGATGCTATAAAATATTCTCCTTCTCCAACTCCAATCGCCAATGGACTCCCTAAACGGGCAGCCACAATTTCGTCTGGATTATTTTTATCGAAAACTGCAATAGCATAAGCACCTACAACTTGATTCAATGCAATCTGTACCGCTTTCCCTAATTTAAGGTTTTCTTTTTTTTGTACTTCTTCAATAAGATTTACCAATACTTCGGTATCTGTATCAGAATGAAAAACGTATCCTCTTTTCAATAATTCTACCTTCAACGGAGCATAGTTTTCAATAATTCCATTATGGATTATTGCCAAATTCCCTGAATTCGAAAGATGAGGATGAGAATTAACATCGTTTGGAACACCATGTGTAGCCCAACGCGTATGCCCCATTCCTATAGTTCCATTGATAGAAATTTCTTTAGAAGCTCTCTCTTCTAAATCTACAACTTTACCTTTAGTTTTAGAAATTTTTAAGTTCTCACCATCATAAAGCATCACACCGGCACTATCATAACCTCTATATTCCAGTCTTTTCAGTCCTTTTATAATTATAGGGTAAGCCTCTCTATAACCGATATATCCAACAATTCCACACATAATTTCTACTTAATTAGGTTTTGTATAAAAAATTTCAAGTTTTAATCTTTTGTCCAATGGAACCGTAGATTTCCCTCCGTAAAGAATAGTTCCTAACGGATTCATCACATTAGCTTTCGGCACTTGGGAAGTAAAAGAATTAGGTGTTTTCAAATAGTTTGAAGTAACAGTGTTTATATCTTCCGTAACTACAAGACCTAACTTGACATTTGTTGAATCAGTATTTTTTATCAAATTTCTGATCTGATTTGTAATCCTGATTTTATAGGTTAACCCTCTTCCATTTGCAGAAGTTTCTTTATTTATCGAACCTCCATAAAGCAATTTTCCGTTTTTGGGATTTGTACCCGTCGTGGCATCATTAAAATAATCAACAACAGGTCTATTATTAGTCAAGTCGTACAAATAAACTCTATTGGGTTCAAAAACTTTAACACCAGCAACATCCTTCATTTTATCAGAATCAATATGAAAAATCAGATTCGCCTCATTAATTAGCCAACCGTTTGATCTTAAAGTTGTAAGCTCTCCCGGAGTACTAAAAAGACCAAGAATCGCCATTGAACCTTCACCCCCTTTTACGAATAAATTTTCATCTCCATCAACGGTATTAGGGCTGGCTGTAGCATTGGAATATACTGCATTTGTATTAGTTTGTTCCAACAAACTCACTGAATTCCCTGTCATATTAAGATCTATCGATTTATCTACTCTGGTAACAGTTACAACAGTACCAACTGTTGTAGACAAATCTTCTTTGTATTTTATAATAATTTTCCCTAACTTAAAATTTAGCAAAGCTAGATTTCCTGCGTTACTTCCTGATTTCTCCACCTTGAAATACAAACCTCTGAAATACTCTTTAAAGACATCCGCAGTAGCCAATTTACCGGCTGGTGCATGAATAATTTTAGAGTCAAAAAAACTTTTATTCAATTTCAATCGCATTCTTGGCGCTACATAGGTTTTGGTGATTTTACCTGTTGCATCGGTAGTAATTTCTACATGTTGGGCAGGGTCAAAGAAAAAAGCATCATTTTGTGCAGTATTAGCACCATCATTCAATCGATTTCCAATTTTTTTTCCATCAAAATCAGCATTTTGATTCGTATAATATCTTTGGGCTGACTGAAATCCACCTGCGGGATCTAAATCCCTCATGAAATACCCCGACTCATAAACACTTAGTTTAATTTTTGCGTCAATAGCCCCATAAATTGAATCCAACTCATAAATACTACCTCCGTTAGCATTAGGTTTTGTTTTTGAAGCATCAACAAAATAAGGAACATCTAAATACACACTATCTATAACTGGATTCATTCCAATTTCAGGCGATAAAGAGCTTAAAGACACTTGTGTGGCAAAATTGGCAGTTGTTGTCCCGAAAGCAGGATTAGTATATATTCCCAACCCATTTACTGCCAAATCATTGGATTGTACAGGACCTACTTTTTGATTGTAGGCTATTACATTTGAAGTATAGGTGCTAAAATCAAAATGGTTGTCACCAATTAAATCTCCACCAATTGCATTGTAATCTTTATCACACGAATACAAAAGGATAATGCTTGCTAAAACTAGCATTTTCTTAAAAAAAGAAGTATTGTACATATTTATTAATAAAAGTTGAATTTAAAGAACCTCGTTTTTATAGAAATTAGTATACGCTTCCGCGAATTTATCTTTCGGGGCGAAAGGTAAAAAAGGTTTCCCTGAAGATTCTATAAATTTTGTTAAACTTGGAGACAGGTTTTCTGACGCAATAATCACAGCATCGGAATGCATTATAGTTGCTTTCATAATGTGTTCGTAATCAGGCGTCTCTAAATCAACAATTGCTTCATCAGGGACACCGTCAAATTTCACTTTATTAATCATTTCAACATCCAAAACCCCTTCAAAAGACTGACTGTAAACAGAAGTAACAATTTTTGTTTCAGAAAATAAGGCTTCATTTTTATAATAATGTTTTAAATAAATAGGCAACATAGCAGCCATCCATCCGTGAACATGAATAATATCAGGAACCCAATTCAGTTTCTTAACCGTTTCAACAACTCCTTTTGCAAAGAAAATAGCTCTTTCGTCATTATCTGGATACATAACCCCTTCTTCATCGGTAAAGGTTGCTTTACGCTTAAAATATTCGTCATTATCGATAAAATAAACTTGAATTCTTTCTTTTGGTATGGAAGCCACTTTAATAATCAAAGGCATATCCAAGTCATTGACTACCAAATTCATCCCTGAAAGTCTAATCACTTCGTGTAATTGGTGTCTTCTTTCATTAATATTTCCATATCTCGGCATGAAAATTCTTATCTGTCCTCCTTGATCATTGACCATTTTAGGAACGTCATAAGACATTAAAGAAACCTCATTTTCAGCAAGGTAAGGCACCACTTCAGATGATACATATAATATCCTCTTATCTTTCATATTGTAATTTACTTAGTTTATTGGTAATAAAAACCACGCAAAATTACAAAAATTTATGCAGTTATTAACTAAAATAGTAAGTTTGCATTTAATTTTAACAATACCATCATGCATATATTCTATGGAAAAGCAGCTTTGATAGACTTTTTGAAATCTATTAAAACTACTCATTCCTCTATTGGGTTTGTACCAACTATGGGCGCTCTGCATCAGGGTCATCTGGCATTAATGCAAAAATCACTGTCGGAAAATGAAAATACCGTTGTCAGTATTTTTGTAAATCCAACCCAATTTAACAATCCGGAAGATTTAGCAAAATATCCTAGGACATTAGAAGAAGATGTAAAAAAACTTACAGCTTTAAGTCCGGAAATTATTTTATATGCTCCAACTGTTGAAGATATCTATGACGGACAACCTGTTTCTCAACCTTTTGATTTTGATGGATTGGAAAATCAAATGGAAGGAAAATTCAGACCGGGTCATTTTAATGGCGTTGGCACCATAGTAAAACGTCTTTTTGAAATTGTCGAACCTAACAAAGCTTATTTTGGCGAAAAAGATTTTCAACAATTGCAAATTGTAAAAAAAATGGTCGTAAAAAATAACTTAAAAGTCAATGTTGTTGGTTGTCCCATTTATAGAGAACCCAATAATTTGGCCATGAGCTCCAGAAACGAGCGATTATCCGCCCAAGAAAGAGAAGAAGCCGCCATTATCTTTAAGACATTAAATATTGCAAAAGAAAAATTCAGTAGTAAAAGTGCCGCTTGGGTAAGTGAATGGGTACAAAAATCATTCGAAAAAAATCCGATGTTTACTTTAGAGTATTTCGTAATTGCAGATGAGGCTGCACTACTTCCCTGCTTGAGAAAAAATAAAAATAAAAAATACCGCGCTTTTATAGCCGTCGTTGTCAATAATATTCGTTTGATTGACACTATTTCATTAAATTAATTACTTTTGTAGCATGCAAATTCAAGTCGTAAAATCAAAAATTCATCGAGTAAAAGTAACCGGAGCTGATTTAAATTATATCGGAAGCATTACCATTGATGAAACTTTATTAGAAGCTTCTAATATAATCGAAGGAGAAAAAGTGTCTATTGTAAACATCAACAATGGAGAACGTTTTGACACTTATGCCATCAAAGGCGAAAAAAATTCTGGGGTAATAACTCTCAATGGACCTGCTGCGAGAAAAGTACAAAAGGATGACATTATAATCATCATTTCGTATGCCACATTAGAATTTGAAGAAGCAAAAACCTTCAAACCATGGATTGTTTTCCCTAATGAAAACGACAATTCTTTGACGTGATTTTCAAGAAAAAAATTCCAGATTAAGAATCCCATTACAAATTTTTTCAAAAGAATTTCAACAAATTTCTTTATAAAATCTAGCCTTTTTAGCTTAAATTTTATAATAGGTGTTTTTGTTGGCCCTGTTTTTAATAAAAGTAAATAAAGTATTATATTGGTACTCCATTTAGAATTAATTTAATTTCTAAAACAGCTAAAATTATGAAACAGATTCTACTCTTGTTATTCTTTTCAATTTCAGTATTTTCCCAAAAAAGCATACAACCTTTCGAATCTCAAAAACTAGCTGAAAACCGAGAAATCACAATTGGATTACCCGCATCCTATGACAAGAATCCAAATAAAAAATATCCAATTCTGATTTTACTTGATGGAGATTACCTTTTCGATCCTTTTTATGGCGCATTGAATTATGGCGCTTATTGGGATGATTTACCGGAAACCATAATCGTTGGCATCAATCAAAACAAAAACGATGAAAGATCAGACGACAGTAATTATGGTGAAGTTGAAGGCACACCATCTGGAACAGGCGCTCAGTTTTTTACATTTATTGGAGGAGAACTACTGCCTTATTTAGAAAAAAAATACCGCGTGGCACCTTTTCGAATTATCGCCGGACATGGTACCACGGCTGGTTATTTAAACTTTTTCCTTTACAAAGACGCACCACTATTTAACGCCTACATTTCGTTAAGTCCAGAACTTGCTCCGGAAATGGAAAATCGCATTCCCGAAAAACTTACTAACCTCAAACAACCCGTTTTTTATTACCAATCTGCAGCTGATGGCGACGTAAAAAAATTGCAAGAGCCAATAAAAAAGCTGGATGAAAGCATAAAACTGGTGACCAACCCTTTACTCAATTATAAATTTGACTACTTCAAGGACGCTTCCCATTACTCCTTAGTGTTGTACTCAATCCCTAATGCATTATATCAGATTTTTGAATCCTACAAACCAATTTCATCAACGGAATACACCGATAAAATTGCCAAACTTCCATCTGGACATGTAGATTACCTGACTGCCAAATATGATCTTTTATCTAAAAAATTGGGGTTAAATATCCCTATTCGAATAAATGATTTCAAAGCAATTGAAGCCGCTATTTTAAAAAACAAAGCGTATCCCGAATTAGAAAACTTAGCTGTAATTGCCCGAAAAAACTATCCAAAATCGATGTTGAGCGACTATGAATTGGGGTTGATGTATGAGAAAACAGGCGACGCGAAAAAAGCGGCAAAACATTATCAAAAAGCCTCTCAATTAGACGGAATTGGAG
Organism: Flavobacterium xylosi; assembly: GCF_042787345.1. Classification (NCBI taxonomy): domain Bacteria; kingdom Pseudomonadati; phylum Bacteroidota; class Flavobacteriia; order Flavobacteriales; family Flavobacteriaceae; genus Flavobacterium; species Flavobacterium xylosi. The sequence goes on from NZ_JBHZPZ010000004.1 coordinate 180,313, forward strand.
ATTTAACCAAAGACATGATGTTTCAAAAATTTGATGACATGCAAAGTCTAACACCAAAAAAATAATGTCAAAAGTAAAAACTACTTTTTTTTGTCAGAACTGTGGAGCTCAATATTCTAAATGGCAAGGACAATGCAATTCTTGCAAAGAATGGAATACTATAGCCGAAGAAATCATTCAGAAACAAGAAAAAGTCGCTTGGAAAAACGAGTCTGTTTCTAGTAATAAAGCGTCGAAACCATTACGAATAAACGAAATTGATTCTGCACAGGAAATCCGAATGGACACTACGGATGGGGAATTGAATCGTGTTCTAGGCGGCGGAATCGTTCCTGGCTCACTAATCCTTTTGGGTGGCGAACCCGGCATTGGAAAAAGCACGCTTTTACTTCAAATCTCTCTAAAATTACCGTATAAAACCTTGTATGTTTCAGGAGAAGAAAGTCAGAAACAAATAAAAATGCGTGCCGAAAGAATTACTCCCAGTGGAGACAATTGTTATATTCTTACGGAAACCAAAACCCAAAACATCTTCAAACAAATTGAAGCCATTCAGCCCGAAATCGTGATTATCGATTCCATTCAAACTCTTCATACGGATTATATTGAATCGACACCCGGAAGTATTTCGCAAATCCGGGAAACCACTGCCGAATTGATAAAATTCGCCAAAGAAACCAATATTCCGGTGATTCTTATTGGTCATATCACCAAAGACGGAAATATTGCCGGACCAAAAATCCTGGAACACATGGTAGACACCGTTCTACAATTTGAAGGCGACAGAAACCACGTGTACCGCATTTTACGTTCGTTGAAAAACCGTTTTGGTTCCACTGCTGAAATTGGCATTTATGAAATGTTAGGAAGCGGATTGCGCGAAGTTTCGAATCCTTCGGAAATTCTGATCTCGCATAAAGACGAGGAATTATCCGGAACTGCAATTGCTTCCACTTTAGAAGGCATGCGTCCTTTGATGATTGAAATCCAAGCACTGGTAAGCACCGCCGTTTATGGCACACCGCAACGCAGCACAACGGGCTATAATGCAAAACGACTCAATATGATTTTGGCCGTTTTAGAAAAAAGAGCGGGTTTTCGCTTGGGAGCCAAAGACGTTTTCCTAAACATAACGGGAGGAATTTCAGTAGATGATCCGGCGATAGATTTAGCAGTTGTTGCCGCCATTTTATCATCGAATGAAGATATTCCGGTAAATAAAGATTTTTGTTTTGCTGGCGAAGTTGGCCTTTCGGGTGAAATACGTCCTGTAAACCGCGTAGACCAACGCATTCAGGAAGCAGAAAAATTAGGATTTTCGACCATTTTTGTATCCAAATACAATAAAATTGCGTTGAAAAATATAGGAATTAAAATTCGATTGGTAGCCAAAATTGAAGATGTGGCGAGTGAGTTGTTTGGGTAAAATTTGTTATAAATCTAAAGTCCTTTTTATACCTTTAGTATTGCCAGAAATTACGTTTGCTTGGTGGATAAAGTATAAGCTGTAGTATTGGATTTGTTCCCTATATGTTGAGCGTACGGATTGCAAATCCGCGCTATCCTTAATAAGTATCTTTTTTTATTTTACTTTTTAAAAATTTAATCCTTATTATTCGCTGGTATTGGTGATAAATGATTTAGAGAAAAAAAAATTAAAGGCAAATTACACTGTTACTAGAAAAATGTAAGGAATAAATATTGTTCCTAAATAAGGGAGCACTAAACTAAAGAAAAATAATCATACTGAAATTAGTAATAGACAAAGTAATACATAAAAATATGAAGACATTAAAAAACGATTATGAAATAGAGCGCGTAAAAGCGCTGATGGAGTTCGACATTATGGACACTCTTCCGGAAAAAATTTTTGATGATATAACAAAAATAGCTTCCTCAATTTGTAATACTCCAATTTCCATAATCAATTTTATTGATCAGGAACGTCAGTATTTTAAATCTAGTTTGGGACTTACGTCTGGTCCACCCGCACCACTGGAATATTCTTTTTGTGCGCACGCAATTGCGAGTCCTCAGGCACATTTCGAAGTTACAGACGCACGAGATAATCCTATATTTGCATCGAATCCGTTAGTAACGGGCGACCCTAATATCGTTTTTTATTATGGTATTCCTCTCGTTACTACAGAAGGTTTTGCTTTAGGTTCATTGTGCGTTATAGACCATAAGCCCGGTAAATTGTCTGAAGCACAATCTGAAGCACTGCAAAGTTTATCAAACCAGGTAATGTTTTTATTAGATCTTAGAAAGAAAAATAAACTCTTGGTCTCTTATCAGCAAAAATTACAGGAATACTCTTCAAACATGGAAGCTTTTGCGGCAATGGCAGCACATGATTTGAAGCAACCGCTGGGTTCTGTTCAAGCAGCGCTAAAAATTATGAAGGTGAAACACGAGGATTTATGGGACGATACCGACCAAACATACTTTAAATTAATTAACAACACCACTAGGAGAATGAACCTTTTGATAAATGATTTACTGGATTATGCAAAAGGAGGTTTTATTACCAAAGAGTATGAGTCCATCGATGTTAACTTATTGATTACATCTATTTTTGAAGAACTAACTGAAAATAACGATGGCGAGAAACCCGAAATTAACATAGCTGCAATGCCGCTTATAAAAAGTTCTCGCACGGCGTTGACCGTACTATTAAAAAATATAATGAGTAATGCATTAAAATATCAAAAGAAAGGAATACGTACCCACTTGAATGTTAAATTGGAAAAATCAAAATCGTTTTGGACTTTTTCGGTACAAGATAATGGAATAGGCATCAAAACCGAATATCTCGAAACTATTTTCGAGCCATTCAAACGTCTACATAATCAAGAAGAATTTGACGGAAGCGGCTTAGGTCTAGCCTCCTGCAAAAAGATAGTTGAAAAACTTAATGGAGAAATCTGGGCAACATCAGAATTAAATAAAGGAACTACAGTCTACTTTACAATAAAACAAAACAAATTATAAATAGCATACCTATATTATTAGTTCCGAATAATGAAGGGGATATTCTCCTGAAACCCAACCGCTCAGATATGTCAACGCAACGGTTAGCGAGGATTTGTAACCCGTAAACCGCGTGGACCAGCGCATTCAGGAAGCCGAAAAATTAGGTTTCTCGACCATTTTTGTATCCAAATACAATAAAATTGCGTTGAAAAATACCGGAATCAAATTCCGATTGGTAACCAAAATTGAAGATGTGGCCAGTGAATTGTTTGGGTGAAATTTGTTTTCAAACATCCAAAAAAAAAAAAACGTTAGAATCTTACAATAAAATGAGCGAAGATTCAGAACTTAAATTAAACTATGCAGCACAAAAACTTGAAGTAGATTATTTACTCGCATTACTAGAATAAAATAGAAAGGTTAACCGTAACAATTCTACTCCTTTATTGACTAGTCCTAAAATTCACAAATAAGCATCTTCTTTTACTCTTTTCAATTTAATTTTACGACTGATCTTCCATTAATTACCTTAATTCAAACGCATTTTACTTCTGATGAAAAAAACAAATAATTCAACAATAAGATTCACTATTTTGTTGTAAATTTATATACTCTTTTTTTATCTAAAGATTTAAAAATGAAACCATCACACCAAACGACAACGCATCTTTATGGACTCTTGGGAAAAGTGTTTTATACTATTGCGGCCATAGATAAAAGCGTCCGTGGAGAAGAGATTGCGCAACTTAAGGAAATTGTAAAGCAACGAATGGCTTCCACTTGAAAATATGCTCAATGAATTTGGAGACGACACAGCCTATGAAATTGAAATTTTTTTTGATTGGCTAGTGGCTAATAAATGGGATTTTGCTCTTGTCCATTCTGATTTTTAAATTTTCAGAAAAAGAACATCAAAATTTATTTACACCCGCCGTTAACGCATTAATTCTAACAAACCGACAAAGCAATTGCAGCTTCCTTTTTAGGAAAAAACAAATCAGAACACGTTTTAATAAGTGAACTAAATGCTATACTTTTTTCGTAAAATTCAATAAATTTTTAATCAAAAATAAGCTGTTTTAAAACAATCTACTTTAATTTAAAAAATCAAAAACATGAAAAGACAAACTGGAATCTGGATAGACACCTCAAAGGCGATAATTGTCACTCTTGAAGGTGGTAAAGACGAAAAAATTTCTGAAATAGACTCTGATGTTGAAAACAGTGTTTACCACGATAAGGAAGGGAACAAAGGCACCTTTTCCGGAGGACATCATGGCAACAGCGAGTCAAAATTTGAAAACCGAAAAAAAGAACAAATTGATTTCTTCGTAAAAGAAGTACTGTCTTATGTCAAAGGAGCTGATGAGCTCTTTGTCTTTGGTCCGGCCGAAACAAAGATCAGACTGGAACAAAAAATTCAGGACGAAAAGTTATTTGCCAATAAACTAAAAGCAGTTGAAACAGCAGACAAAATGACCTTAAATGAGGTTGTGGCTAAGGTTAAGAAATTTTATAATTCATAAACCTACATACAAATTGAATAGTTCAAAACAACTCTCTATTTGTACGGATTTAACTAAGAAATAATACAGGAAGCTACAGCATTAAAAATGTTGTAGCTTTTTTATGTTTTTAAAAATTGAAAGACACAAAAAAGTGCTAAATAATAAGAGAAAAACACCCCTATAGTAGTTTTTTTCTTTTCTTTACTGATAAAACTACATAGCGATTTCTATTAATTGACAAACTGTTTATGAAAACCGGAAAACAAAAAATAATTCTAGCCACAAAAATACTTTGTGTATTATTTGTAGCTCTGATTATTGCTTTTTATCTATTCCGTGATGCCGTTTTAAAGCAAACCATTGCCAAGGTTTCTAATACAATGGAAATCGATTACAACAGTACTTTTTCGGTAAAAAAAGCCTCTTTTGATGGAATCTCCGGTGTAAATCTTTCCGATGTAGTATTGGTTCCCAAAAATGCCGACACTCTTTTTAAAATACAGAAAATGAAAACAAGCATCAGTTTCTTGCATTTGTTAGTTGGTGATGTGCAACTTGGAACTTTAGAAATCAAGAATGGATATATACAGTTAGTCAAGAAGGGAAAAATAAGAAATTTTGATGCTTTTATAAAAAAAGACAAGCAAACGGAAATAAGCAACGAAAAAAGAGATTATGCCCAATTTGTCTACAGAATTATCTCGAAAGCACTGAATTTAGTTCCAACCGATATGGTTTTAGACAATCTTTCGTTTCGGTTAGACGACAACGGAAGAAAAGCAACCATAAATTTCCAGCAACTGCGATTAGTCAACAAGCAACTGGAAACTTCAATTAAAGTTCAAACCAATACTTTTACCCAGCGTTGGAAAATAAAAGGATTTGCCGATCCAAGAAATAAAAAAGCCGACATTCGTTTTTTTAATATAGATACCGGCGCTATCAAAGTTCCTTATTTTGACGAGCGTTTTAACCTGAAATCGAGTTTTGACTCCATTCGACTGAATATTATAAATATAGATAAGGATGGTGATGAATTGCATATTGACGGCTTCACTTCTATTAAAAATTTAAAAATAAATCATTCTAAAATTGCCAGTAAAGATGTAGTCATTAAAAATGCGCGTTTTGACTTCAGGTTCTTGTTGGGTTCTGATTTCGTTTCAATAGACAGTTCTTCAACGGTTCAGTTCAATAAAATAAAGCTTCATCCTTATCTGGCTTATGAAACTGAAAAGGATACCATTTACAGACTCAAAGTGAAGATCCCAAAGATGAAAGCGCAGGACTTTATCACTTCGCTACCTGATGGTTTGTTTACGCATTTTCAGGGAATGGAAGCGGAAGGAAATTTTGATTATAACTTAAATTTTTCTTTCAATAAAAACAAACCCGATCAACTGGTTTTTGACAGCAATATAAAGAAGGAAAATCTAAAAATTACAAAATATGGCGAAGCCAATCTCAACAAACTAAATGGAGAATTTATATATCGGGCACTTATAAAAAACGTCTTACAACGCCCAATTTTGGTTGGCTCTGCCAATGCAAATTATACGCCTTTAAACCAAATATCCCCTTACTTAAGAAAATGTGTTCTGACTACGGAAGATCCTTCTTTCTTTTCGCACCACGGTTTTATCAATGAAGCATTCAAGCAATCCATCATAAAAAATATTAAAACCAAAAAATTCTCCAGAGGCGCCAGTACCATTAGCATGCAATTGGTAAAAAATGTTTTTCTTACCCGTGAAAAAACAGTCTCCCGCAAACTCGAAGAAATCTTGCTGGTTTTTATCCTTGAAAATAACAGAATTGCAAGCAAGGAACGCATGCTGGAAGTGTATTTTAATATTATTGAATGGGGACCAAATGTATATGGAATTGGAGAAGCAAGTCGGTTTTATTTCCAGAAAAGTCCATCCGAATTAAATTTGAATGAATGCTTGTATCTTGCCCGAATTATTCCAAGTCCAAAGAAATTCATTTATCAGTTTAATGATCAAGGAATGCTAAAAAATTTTGCCACAAGACAAGAATCTTTCCTAACCAATATCATGTTCAGGAGAGGATTGTTAAGTCCTGAAGATACTATTTATAAATCACAACGCATCATCATCTCTGGGCCTGCAAGGTCTTTTCTAAGAATAAAAACCCGAGATACGACTCAAATTAAAATCGATTCATTATCCGTTGATGAGGAATTTGATCTTTAATAATTGTAACTAGAAATTGTCATTCCGACGAAGGAGGAATCTCACGCAATGGGATTGCTCCTTCGTCGGAATGGCAAAAAAATGGTTTCTTAATTTAGGGAGCCGGATCAGGAATTATAGCCTGAACTTCATCAATTGCTTTTAAGATTTCATCCGAAAGTGACACTTGAATAGTATCGATATTTTCTTTTAATTGTTCCAATGTGGTAGCGCCAATAATTGTGCTGGTTAAAAACGGCTGTTGGTTGATGAATGCCAAAGACAATTCAGTCAAGGTTAATCCATTTTTCTTGGCGATTTCCTGATACAATCTGATGGCTTCGGTACATTGAGCGCTGTTGTATCTGGAATACTGCGGAAATAACTTGATTCTGGCGTTTGGATGATCCTCTCCTGTTAGGAATTTACCGGACAAAACTCCAAAAGCCATAGGCGAATACGCCAATAAACCTACATTTTCTCTCAGGCAAATTTCGGCTGAACCGTTTTCAAAAAGTCGGTTTAATAAAGAATATGGATTTTGAATCGTTTTTATTCTTGGTAGATTGTTGTACTTGCTTTCTTCCAGAAAACGCATGATTCCCCAAGGATTTTCATTAGAAAGTCCGATATATTTAATTTTCACTTCTTTGACAAAACCATCCAACGTTTCTAACACACTGTGAATATTATCTTCCCAAGCATCGTCTTGCACTTTGAAACCGCGTTGACCAAAATAATTGGTTTTGCGTTCCGGCCAATGCAATTGGTACACATCAATATAATCCGTTTGTAAGCGTTGCAAACTTTGATCCAATGCAAACTTGATACTGGCTGGTGAGAAATCTAATTTCTCTCTCATGTAACCAAAATTTGGATTGGGTCCGGCAATTTTGGATGCCAAAACTATTTCTTCTCTCTTTCCAGTTTTTTTGAACCAGGTTCCAAGAATTTTCTCTGTACTTCCATAGGTTTCCTGACGCGATGGAATCGAATACATCTCAGCGGTATCAAAGAAATTGACTCCGTTTTCTAAGGCATAATCCATTTGGGCGTGACCATCAGTTTCCGTGTTTTGTTGACCAAAAGTCATGGTTCCAAGGCAAATTTTGCTGACTTTTATATCAGTATTGGGTAAAGTAGTGTATTTCATTTTTAAGGAAATTGTATTTTATTTTCGAAAACAAAGATAAAATTAGTTTGTTGTTTAGACTTACTGTTAACAGAAAATTGAGAAAAGTTTACAGCATGTTAGAAAAAAATATAACCGCTAATTCGCGAATTAAAAACCCCTCAATTGAAAGATAAAATTAGCGAATTAGCGGTTAAAAAAAGGTTCTTTTCAAACCTTTAAGAAATTAAGTTTCATTAAGAATCAAGATTTATCAATGCTTAATTTTCTTAATTTCTTAATGGTGAAACTTATAATTACTGGGTATTTTAACCTTAATTTATCTCATTCAACATCTTAGAAATTTCATCTAATCTTGGTGTAAGAATAATTTCGATTCTACGATTTTTTGCTTTTCCTTCGGCAGTTGAATTACTTGCTAAAGGTGAAAATTCTCCTCTTCCTGCAGCCGTAAGATTTTGTTTGTTGATTTTCTTGTTTTCGCTCAAAATGGCTACAATTGCCGTGGCTCTTTTGGTGGATAAATCCCAGTTGTCCGCAATTGGTCCTGAAGCCGCAAAAGAATCATCATCCGTATGACCTTCAATAAGTACTGATATATCCGGGTTATCACCCAAAACTTTACCAACTTCAATTACTGCTTTTTTCCCTTCGGAACCTACCGCCCAACTTCCCGAATTGAAAAGTAGTTTGTTCTCCATAGAAACATATACTTTCCCGTTTTTTTGTTCTACTGTCAACCCTTTTCCTTCAAAACTGTTCAAGGCTTTTGATAAGGTTTCTTTTAGTTTTTTCATACTGGCTTCTTTGGCGGCAATCAAAGATTCCAACTCATCTAAACGTTGTGCGCTTTTGTTTAAACGCTCTTGTTCTAATGCTAATGCTTTACCTTTTTCATCTAATTGCTCCAGCAAATCACGATTTTTCTTCATGTTGCTTTGTAAAGCATCACCGCTGTTTTTTTCTAAAGCTGCGTAGGAATCCTGCAGGACTTTAAATTTATTTTGAGCTGCTGCGTAATCCGCTTTCAATTTACTGAGCTCAGATTTAGATTTACTCAAATCTGTTTTTAAAGCATCGCGGTCTAGCTCTAATTGGTTTTTATCTTTTAACAAATCGGTATTTTCATCTTCTAAAGTTCTGTTCTCCTTTTTTAAATCAGTAAACTTGCTTTCTAAATCATTGTATATTTTCTTGGACACGCATGAACTTGAAAGTGCCAATAGCAACAATCCGACGGAAACTCTTTTAATCATTTTGTTTTTTGTTTTTTGTTATTAAATAATGTATATCCTAAAACTAAAGAATACTCTGTAAAACCACCTCCACTTCTTCGAAATTCAACATTATATTTATGATTATAGCTGTATCCAAGACCATATGTGCGAATTAAACCTATATTAATAAAAATTTTGGAATTATCATTCAAGTACATAGAGTATCTAAAACCCATATTAGGTACAACCTTATTAATAGAATTGGTTGTTTTATATGTTTTTTCGAACACCGTCGAGTATTGATCTATAAAAACAGTCTCGTATTTATAGTTTTGATAGTTTACATCCATATAAATAGACCATTTGTTTCTGTTAAAAGGGAGACAATACTCAAATTCTGCACCATAATTAGGAAATAATTTATCTCCAAAATATTCAACCTTTCGATCCCCCCCATAAACATAATTTTCATTAGGCGACACGTTTACTCCCCCCTTTAGTTTCAAATTAAAGCTCCCTTTAGTCATTTTCTGTCCGTAATTTACAGCAGCATTGTTTTTAGATTTGTTATATTTAACAAAATAATTCAGCAACTCTTTCCTTTTGTATTCCATTTTAAGAATTTCGGCCATTGTTACATTTTCACAATTTAAACCAGACCATAATTGGCTTTGATATTGTTTATTTACAGCTAATTCGGAATGGTCAGAATTTTTAACAAAATATTTTTTATAAACGAGTTGCCTAATAGGGGAATTCATTACTTTATAAAAATATCTTTTAAGATTTGGCTCAACATATTCGTACAAAGTAGCATCGCCTTCAATTAATACTTTAATAAAGATTGTTTTTTCTTCCCACTCCGGTTCGCTTTTATCACTTAATTTATCTACGATACTGCTTGACATATCTACATTTAAAAGATATCTCTCAAATTTAATACTATTATCGAATCCAAATTCCTTTATGTTTTTTATTTCTCCAATACTAATTGTAGATTCTTCTTCATTAAGTTTGTATTCAAATGATTTCGGACTATAATACGAATCTTTATTTTTTATAAAACATTCGGTTCTGACATTATTATTGTCAATAAAATAGGCTTTTTCAAATTTAACTTGAGCATAAGATTGTAACCAAAATTGTAATGTAAATAAAATAAATAATAATTTTTTCATTCTGGTTTAAGAGATATAATGGTTATTGTTAAATTTGAATGGGAATAAAAATGCCTCAGGTTATGGATCCATAGTGCTGGAAAAAATTCTTTTTCTATTCTATTTCCACTAAAACAGGGCAATGATCTGAATGCACTGCGTCTGGAAGAATAACGGCTCTTTTGAGTTTATGTTTTAGGGTGTCGCTCACTAAATTGTAATCGATGCGCCAACCCTTATTGTTTCCTCTGGCTCCGGCGCGGTAACTCCACCATGAATATTGGTGCGGTTCACTGTTGAAATGGCGGAAGCTATCCACAAATCCGGACTTCATGAATCCATCAAGCCAGGCTCTTTCTTGGGGTAAAAATCCCGAAACATTTTTGTTCCGAATAGGGTCATGGATATCAATTGCTTCGTGGCAAATATTATAATCCCCGCAGATAATGAGATTTGGCGTTTCTTTTTTGAGATCGTTGATATAGTTCTGAAAATCATCCATAAACGTAAATTTATGGTCCAATCGCTCGATATTTGTCCCCGAAGGCAGGTACAAACTCATCACAGAAAAGTAATCAAAATCAGCACGAAGATTTCTTCCTTCGAAGTCCATATGGTGAATTCCGGTTCCATGAACTACATTATTGGGTTTGATTTTAGAAAGAATGGCCACTCCGCTGTAGCCTTTTTTGGTTGCTGAATAATAATACTGATACGGATAACCCGCTTTTGTAATATCATCTACCGGAATTTGCTCTTCGGTTGCTTTAATTTCCTGAAGACAAATAATATCCGGATTTGCGTGTTGCAACCAGTCAATAAATCCTTTTGAAATGGCGGCTCTAATTCCGTTGACGTTGTATGAAATAATTCTCATTACAGTATTTTTTGAATTTCTTCCGAAAAAGTATTTTTTGCCTGCGGTTGTCAGGAACCCACTTTTTTATTTTCTCGGAAAAAATTATATTGTTTGTATGTGGGTTTCAAATGTAACAAAAAAGGATAAGTTTGACTCATAAAAAGGGAGAAAATGGAGTTTTTTGCTATCTTTGTTTCTTGCTCAAAAAAAATTAAAGATACATGGGTTTAGTAACCACCAAAGAAGTCGCAAAAGCGATAAATGCAGATAAGTACGGAGTTCTGGGAACTTTTTCAGGCTGGATGCTTATGAAGGTGCTAAAAATTTCTACCTTAAACAAAGTATACGACAGAAATAAACATTTAACTGATGTTGATTTCCTGAATGGAATATTAGATGATTTACAAATAAAATTCGAAATCCCGGAAGAGGATTTAAAACGTTTACCGAAAGACGGGGCTTATATCACGATTTCAAATCATCCTTTGGGAGGAATTGACGGTGTTTTATTATTGAAGTTAATGCTTGAAAGAGAACCTAATTTCAAAATTATCGCCAATTTTCTTTTGCATCGAATTGAACCACTTAAGAAATACATCATGCCGGTTAATCCTTTTGAAAACCATAAGGATGCTAAATCAAGTGTGGTAGGAATAAAAGAAACGTTACGTCATTTAAGCGACGGAAAGCCCTTGGGAATGTTTCCTGCCGGGGAAGTTTCTACTTATAAAGACGGTAAATTAATGGTTGACAAACCTTGGGAAGAAGGTGCTATCAAAGTAATTAGGAAAGCCCAAGTTCCAGTTGTACCTATTTATTTTCACGCAAAAAATAGCCGATTATTTTATCTTCTGTCTAAAATAAGCAGCACTCTTAGAACTGCAAAACTACCTTCGGAAGTGTTTAGCCAAAAACACCGTGTGATAAAAGTGCGTATTGGCAAACCTATTTCCGTAAGTGAACAAAATGAGTTCTCAACGCTTGAGGAATATTCAGAATTTTTGAGGAAGAAAACGTACATGCTGGCGAATCCTTTTGAAAAAGAAAGTCCTTTTTTGCCAACACCAACTTTAAAACTCCCTAAAAGTCCGAAGAAAATTGTTACTGCTGCTAGTCAGGACAAAATGATAAAGGAAGTAGATGCGTTACGAAGTACTGATTGCCGACTTTTACAAAGCAAAAATTACGAAGTCTTTCTTGCAGAAGCAAAAAAGATACCCAATATTCTTCACGAAATAGGCCGCCTTCGAGAAATTACATTCAGAGAAGTGGGTGAAGGAACAAACGAATCCATTGATTTAGACAAACACGACCAATATTACCACCATCTTTTTTTATGGGATAGTGATGCCAATAAAATTGCTGGTGCGTATCGAATGGGGCTCGGTTCTGAAATTTATCCAAAATACGGGATAAATGGTTTCTATTTGAATGACCTTTTTCGATTTGAACCCGAATTACATGACATGATGCACAAATCGATCGAAATGGGTAGAGCTTTTATCATCAAAGAATACCAACAAAAACCAATGCCTCTTTTCTTACTTTGGAAAGGAATTATGCATACTACACTGCGTTACCCAGAACATAAATATTTACTTGGTGGCGTAAGTATCAGTAATCAGTTTTCTGATTTTTCAAAATCACTGATGATTGAATTCATGAAATCGAATTATTACGACCCGTATATTGCGCAATACATCCACCCAAAGAAAGCATATAAGGTAAAACTAAAAGATGCTGATAAGGATTTCATATTTGACGAAGCGGAATCCGATTTAAATAAGTTTGATAAAATTATTGACGAATTGGAGCCAGGAAATTTGCGTTTACCGGTTTTGATTAAAAAATACATCAAACAAAATGCAAAAGTGGTTGCTTTTAATGTCGATCCGCTGTTTAACAATGCGGTTGACGGACTAATGTACATCCGGATTGCTGATATCCCGGAAAGCACCATGAAACCTGTAATGGAAGAATTTCAGGCAGAACTGGAAAAAAAACTAAGCGAAAAAGAAGATTGAATACAAAATGCCTGTTTATAAAAAAATCCCGTCTCGTCCTAAAAAGACGAGACGGGATTTTTTATGTTTTAGAACCAAGCTTTTTTACCTACTTGATAGGTCTGATAAAACTCTTCATCTGATTTTGTTAAATAAATAATACCTTCGATAATCCCTAATATGTACGTGACCGTTCCACAGGTAAAAAGACTAATCACTAACCAAATAATTCCTTCCGTAGTATATCCCAAAAGAAATTTATGTATTGCAAAAGGGCCTAAAAGTATAGCCAAAATTCCAGCAGGCAGTTTTTTATTATCTTGTCGAACTGGTCGCGGATTATTCCATTCTTCAATTTTTGAGTTTTCCATAAATTGGTTGATTTATAAGGTTAAATTTAAGTTAGTTACTATTAAAAAATTATTGAAATGCTTTGTCGATTGGTTCCCAAAGTTCTATCTTATTTCCTTCGTTATCCAGAACCCAGCCAAATTTTCCGTACTCATAAGTCTCCATATCACCCACAATTGTTACACCTTCATCCGATAATTTTTGTAATAAAATTTCTAAATTATCTACTCTGAAGTTTTGCATGAATTGTTTTTCGCTTGGCGCAAAATAAGTAGTATCATCTGCAAACGGCGACCATTGTGTAGAACAATCATTCCCCTCTTTGTCCTTCCACCAAAAAGTAGAACCATAATCATCGGTTTTTAAGCCCAGATGTTTTCCGTACCAAGCGACTAGTTCCTTTGGATTTTTTGATTTAAAAAAGAAACCACCAATTCCGGTAACTCTTTTCTCCGGTTCTGCAATTTTGGCTTGACCAAAATACTTTGCTTTAATCTTATCTACAATTACTTGCGCCAGTCGCTCATGACTTTCGAATGTCCATCCGGCAATGTGAGGGCTAAGAATCACATTCTTGGCTTTCAACAAATATTGGAAAGCCTCAGGTGTATTTTTATCGTGAAAAAGGGTTTCAAAAGACAATTTCTCGTATTCCAAAACATCTAAACCAGCTCCGAGAATTTTACTGGATTCCATCGCAGCAACCAAATCAGCAGTGACAATATTTTTGCCACGAGAGGTATTTATCATCCAAAAAGGTTTGGCAAACCCATTTATAAAATCAGCATCCACCATTTTATCGGTTTCGGTAGTCCACGGAATATGAAGACTCACCACATCAACTTTTTGCTGGAATTCTGCAAATGAAACCTGATTCGCATTGGCGTCTCCCACATTTTTCTGGATGTCATAACACAACACTTCGACATCAAAACCACGGAGTTTTTTTGCAAATGATTTCCCCATATTTCCGTAACCGATAATCCCCACCGTCTTTCCATCCAATTCATTACCACGGTTACTTTCCCTGATCCAATGTCCGGATCGTATCTCTCTGTCGGCTTCATTTAGTTTATTAAAAAGAGATAATATCATTCCCAAAGTATGTTCGGCAACTGCATTCCTGTTTCCTTCCGGAGCTCCAATAAGAGTAATGTTTTTAGATTCTGCATATTCACAATCAATACTTTCTAATCCTGCTCCTACTCGTGCTATGAATTGCAAATTAGTGGCTTTGTCCAAGAATGCTTTGTCTATCTTGAATCGGCTTCGAATTACAATTCCCTGATACTCTTGAATTTTGGCCCCGATTTCTTCTTTTGAGGAAGTAAAATCGCTGTGATTTATAAAACCGGCATTTTGCAATTGATCCCAAAGTAAAGGATGATTGCTATCGATATGAAGGATTTTGATATCCATAAAAAATGTTTCTAAGTTTTAATACCCCAAATTAACAAAAAAATAGCTCCCAAATGTGTAAATTAGCATTCTTTCTATTCTGGAGACACGTCTGCTGAATTCAATAGGAATAAAACTCAAAAAATGAGATTAACAAAAACATTCAAGGCCTTTTTTGAAAGCGAAAAAGCAGGGGGACTATTGTTACTTTTTGTAACTATTCTCTCGCTTTGTATTGCCAATTCACCCATTCAAACCCAATATATTGCATTTTGGGAAACTCAATTGGGTCACCATTCTATCACACACTGGATCAATGACGGACTGATGACTATCTTTTTTCTATTAATCGGTTTAGAACTGGAACGCGAAATTTACAAAGGTGAATTATCCAGTATCAAGAATGCTGCGTTACCTATTTTTGGTGCTTTAGGAGGAATGCTTGTACCTGCCGGAATCTTTTTAGCGTTAAATTTTGGAACCTTGACCCAAAACGGAGCCGGAATTCCTATGGCTACTGACATTGCTTTTGCAATTGGTATTTTATCTTTATTAGGGAATCGAGTTCCTACATCATTAAAAATATTCTTGACTGCCCTTGCCGTAATTGACGATTTAGGCGCCATAATTGTCATAGCTATATTCTACACCTCAACAATTGCTTTTGTGAATTTATTTATAGCCTTAGGGATTCTTGGGGGTTTGTTTATTCTGAATCGCATGAAGGTTCACAGTTTATTGCCATACTTAATTGGAGGTGTTGCCATGTGGTATTTCATGCTTAATTCAGGAGTGCATGCTACTATAACGGGGGTTTTATTGGCTTTTGTAATTCCGTTTGGAGATGGAAGCAAAAAAACATCATCATATAAAATTCAGCATTTTTTACACAAACCAGTCGCGTTTTTTATTCTGCCATTATTTGCTGTAGCCAATACCTGTATCGCGATAAATTCTAACTGGCATGAAGAACTTAATCATCCTAACACAATAGGAATCATATTGGGACTTGTGATAGGAAAACCGCTTGGAATTTGGCTTTTCTCGTTTTTAGGCGTTACGCTGGGCATTTGTGTTTTGCCCAAAGACTTAAAATGGAAAACTCTTATTGGCGCAGGAATGCTAGGCGGAATTGGCTTCACCATGTCTATATTTATAACACTGCTTGCGTTTAAAAATGACGGTGAAGAAGTAATTACCTATTCTAAAATTGCGATTCTGATTGCTTCTTTTATCGCAGGAACAGCTGGTTTTCTTTGGTTGAAATACACTTTAAAGAAACCTGTCAAAAAGATAAAGAAGATCGAAATCATATAAGAAAAGCGCGTTTGATTTTTTACAATCAAACGCGCTTTTTTATAGTTTAATATTGAAAAACTATCCCTTGATTTGTTTCAAAGACGTTTTGATTCCTCTTATCAATGAGGAACTGAATCCGTGCATTTCCATTTCGTTTAATCCCGCAATGGTGCAGCCTTGTGGTGTGGTTACACGGTCAATTAACTGTTCCGGGTGTATTTGTTCTTCCATGATCATTTCGGCAGCTCCTTTTACGGTTTGTGCTGAAATAGCCAGTGCAGTTTGCCAGTCAAATCCTATTTCGATTCCAGCTTGCATCGAAGCACGGATATAACGCAAGGCGAAAGCTGTTCCGCTGGCCGCAAGAACCGTAGCTGCGTCCATCAATTTTTCGTCAATTATTGGAGCTGTTCCTAAATCCTGGAAAAGAGCGACCACGTTTTGTGCTTTCTCTTTGTCTTTTTCATGGAAAGCAATACAGGTTGCCGATGCACCAAATTGCGAAGCGATATTAGGCATGATTCGTATAGCACTATTTCCAGCACCTATCTTATTTTGTAAATTTTCAATAGACAATCCACTGACCGCCGAAGCGATTACTTTATTGGAAATTACCGGGAGGATTTCTGCCAAAACAGTATCTACCTGATACGGTTTTATTGTAAGAATGATAATATCTGCATATTGAATTACATGTTTATTATCTGCAGAAACAGTTACGCCCAGTTCCTCTAAATAAAGAATACTACTTGTATTTCTTCTGGTTATCGTGATTTGATTTCCTTGCGAAAATTTTGACAATCCTTTTGCAATAGCGACCCCTAAGTTTCCTCCGCCTATTATGTGAATTTTCATGCTGGTTGTGGTTTTTCCTCTCCCCGACCCGCTCTAAAGGAGAGGGAGCCGATAGAAAAAGTGTTAATTGTAATTTTCAGTTTTTTGGTTGGTTGTATAGTTATTATTAAAATCCTAAAATCAAATTTGCAATTCCGAAGTAAATCATAATTCCAAATACATCGTTTGTTGTTGTAATAAACGGTCCTGTTGCAATAGCGGGATCAATGTTGTTTTTATGCAGAAAAAGAGGCACTAGAGTTCCTAAAATTGCTGCAAATAAAATGACCACTACAATCGATATTGATATTGCCATTCCCACTTGAAATTGCCCATACATAAACGTATGATACCCTAAGACCAGCATTGCGATTATAGTCCCAGATATCATGGCAACGGCTATTTCCTTACTAAAATAACTACGACTAAATTCTTTCAGCGTACCATTTGCCAAACCTTGAACAATGATTGCTGATGCCTGAACCCCAATATTTCCTGCTGTTGCCGATAGCAAAGGCATAAAAATAATAAGTGTGTAAAATTTTTGAGAAGTGGCTTCATTGCCTTTAATCACATAAGAAGCTATAAGTTCAATGAGCATCCCCATCAACAGCCAAGGCAAACGCGCTTTGGTGTGCTCATAAATACTGTCATTCGTTTCAACATCCTGGGTAATACCTGCCGCTAATTGGTAATCTTTATCGGCTTCATCCTTAATTACATCGATAATATCATCAATGGTGATTCGGCCTACAAGACGTCCCAATTCGTCAATAACCGGGATCGCTTCTAAATCGTATTTCTGCATGATTCGAGCCACCTCTATATCTTCAGTATCTACGTTTACCGAGTTTAGCTTTCGAATATAAATATCATTAATAGGAGTTTTTGTTGAAGTGGTCAATAAATCTTTGAGCGACAAACGTCCTTTTAATCTATTTTCGTCATCAACCACATAAATAGAATGTACTCTGGAGATATTTTCGGCCTGAATACGCATTTCTTTTACACAAGTAAGGACATTCCAATTTTCATTGACCTTAACCATTTCCTTGTGCATGATTCCACCGGCAGTATCTTCTTTATAACGAAGTAAATCAACAATATCCTTCGCATGTTCAACATCCTGAAGCTCAGATATCACCTCTGCTTTTAAATCTTTGGAAAGCTCCGCAATAATATCAGCGGCATCATTCGTTTCTAATTCATCCAGCTCTTCAGCAATTTCTTTTGCCGAAAGTCTGCCTAAAATATTCTCACGCAAATCATCTTCTAATTCAAGAAGTATTTCTGCTGTTTTATCACTGTCTAATACTTTAAAAATATAAGTTGCTTCATCAAAATCGAGCTCGTCAAGAATTTCGGCAATATCCGCATGGTGCATATCATTCAATAAAACTTCCAGTTGCTGGTCGTTTTTGTTTTGAATAAGTTGCTCTAATTCCTGAATAAGTTCTTTGCTGATTTTAAACTCCATCGGCTTCTATTTTTTGGGTAAGTTCTATGAACTGTTCTACACTTAGTTGTTCTGGTCGAAGGTCAAAAACAGGGTCTTCTCTCAATTTATCTGACAAATTTAAGGTTTTTAAACTGTTGCGCAAAGTCTTTCTGCGTTGTTGAAAACCAGTTTTTACCACTGTGAAAAATAATTTTTCGCCGCAAGGCAAACTATAATCTTCTTTTCTGCGCAAACGCAAAACTCCTGATTTTACTTTCGGTGGCGGAATAAAAACATTTTCGTCTACAGTAAATAAATATTCGGCATCATAAAATGCCTGAACTAAAACCGACAGAATTCCATAGGCTTTTGTTCCCTTTTTTTCACAGATGCGCTGTGCCACTTCTTTTTGGAACATCCCGGCAAATTCTGGAATTTGGTGGCGATATTCTAATGTTTTAAAAACAATTTGTGTCGAAATATTATATGGGAAATTCCCAATGATTGCGAACTGCTTTCCTTCAAAAACTTCGTTGATGTTGTATCTCAGGAAATCTTTAGAAATGATTTTATCTTTTAATTTTGGGTAATTTTCATCTAAATACGTAACTGATTCCGTATCGATTTCTATAACATAGGTATTGATTGGTTTGTCCAATAAATATTTAGTCAAAACACCCATTCCTGGTCCTATTTCTAACACATCATCATATCCTTCTAAGTTCAACGTATCAGCAATGTCTTTTGCGATACTTTCGTCTTTCAAGAAATGTTGTCCGAGGTGTTTTTTTGCTTTTACTTTTTCCATGTTTTTTGTTTTGCCACGAAGGCACAAAGGCGCAAAGTGTTTTATATATTTTTTAAAAATTGGAGGTCGCAAATTGCGACTTCAAGATTGTGGTTCAAAACGACAACCCCCATATGAATGCTTCTTTCCTCGTAATGACTTTAATAATCTGCAATCAACTCCAGTTCCGTTCTAAAAGCGAGCATTTTGTCTCCAAATAACTTCGCTCCTTCTTCACGAAAACCAGGTGCGTCTTCCTGATAATATTTCTCCAGGGTTTCTTTACTGTCTGTCGTGTATTGAACCGAATAGGTTACTCCACCCATTTCTTCTTCAATTAAAACCCGCACCATTCTTGCCGATGAGAATTTCCCTGTAGCCAGAATTTCAGGAATGTGTTTGTGCTGCATCCAAATCATCCATTGATCGTGAACGCTTTCATGTATGTTTGTGGTTACGTTGTATATTATCATATCAGCCCCCTAACCCCCGAAGGGGGAATCCTACTAGGGGTAAGTAGGGTTAAAATATTAAATTTATTTATTATAAATACCAACTCACGATTGATGTTTTTAAAACACCCTCTTTGGGGGCTAGGGGGCTATTATATCGCCTCGCAGTTGCCTGAATGTCTTTCTGGCATCTACAAAATAAATACTGTCCTGATGATTGAAAATTATTTTCTCGTATAATGGTTTTGCCTTTTCGGGCAATTTTAATTGTTTGTTATAAATTTCTGCCGAAAAAAACAAAGCTTCGTCTACATAAATTCCGTCACTATGCTGGTCTATAATATTTTGATATTGGCTTAAAGCCAAAGTAAAATCACTTAGTTTTTCGTAAATTGTTCCTAATCGCAATAACGTTACCGCCTCTATTTCCTGCCCTTTGTAGTTTTTTAATATCATCTGAAATTGAGCTTCCGCCTCCTGATTCCTGTTTTGATATAAAAGATAATCTCCTTTTGCAAATTGTTTCAACGCTGTTTGTGTAGAATCAGCAACGGTATTATCATTAATCAAAAGAAAATATTCCAAAGCATCGTTCGCAATCAGTTGTGTATTGGCCGATTTCAGTTCCTTGAATTGCTTCAATGCCCAGACAAAATCAGTCTTGAAATAACTCGTTTTAGCTGATTTTAAACTGGCTTCATGCGCGATGACATCATTTTTTAAATCCAATTCAATTTGGGAATAATAAATCAACGCTTGATTGAATTTTTCTTCATAAAGCAAAATATCTGCTAATTCCATTTTGGCCTGAGCCGCATCATAATCATTCAACTGCAACTCCAATGCTTTCTTAACTATTGATTTCCCTTCCTCCGGTTTTTTCAAATTAAAAGCAACGAAATGCGCCTGAATCAGCTGCAAAGATAAGGTAAAAGGACTTATTTCATATTGTTTCAGTAAACCCTGCAATTCTGTGTTGATGGCAGCAAAATCTTTTTCGGTAGCCTTCCCTATTTTCATTTTCATTAAATAGGAATTGGCCTGAACCAACAACTCTAAATCTTTAGTATTTTCCAAAACAAAACCAAGAATCTCCTTTGCCGCTTCCTGATTGTCTTCCTCAATGGCAAGCTGACCTAAATTCACAATATTAGAAAGTGATTCCGGATCGCGTTTATAAATAGCTTTTTCTTGTATAAATGCTTTTTCAAATTCTTTTTGCTGCACATAATACCAACTCAAATAACGATTCCAAAAAATGTCCTGATTTTTTTGAGTTCTTATAATTAATGCCTTGCGCAAGGTTTCATTAAAACTGGAATCTCCCTCGTCGACCATAAAACGAGCCAATTGATTTTGAATCATTATCGAATTTTGAGGATTCGCGTAGGCTTCATTCAGGAAGGTCGAAATCATCATTTCGGCATTACCCAATTGCCCGTAAAGCAGTGCTATTTGATAGTTGAAATTGAAATTAGCTTCTAATTCCGTAGCGGTTTGGTAGGATTTTAAGGCGTAATCTAACAATACTTTTTTCTCAAAAGAATTAGTAATGCCATAAACTTCATTTGGGTTTTTCTTGATTCGGTCTAAGGCCTGATCGTAGAAATTTTTGGCTTTTGCATCGTTTTTTTGCAACTGAAAATTATAACCTAATTCAACAAGAAGATTGCCTTGATTGTATTTATTTAGTCGAGTTTGTATTGCTTTCTCTGCAAAATCGAACTGCTTTAACTGCTGGTAACAATCGATTGTTCTTAGAAAATATTGTGTGTTTTGAGGTATGTTTTCCAATAACTCCTCATAACTGATTTTGGCTTTTTCAAAATCGCCTTTGTCATAATAATATTGCGCTAATTGTTCGTTTTGAGCAAAACAGACTAATGAAAAAAACAAAGTAATATGTAGAAAGAGTTTTTTCATTGTTAGATGTAATTTGTTTTTTCAAACATCAATTTTTTTAAACATATAAGTCATATAAGACATGCATCACCTTCATTTTATAATTTTGCAAAAACTTATATGACTTATATGTTAAAATTTTTAGTTTATAATATCAAATCCGCAATACGGACGTAACACTTCTGGTATTACGATTCCTTCAGGAGTTTGGTAATTTTCTAAAATTCCGGCCAAAACTCTTGGCAAAGCCAATGAACTTCCATTTAAAGTGTGTGCCAATTGGTTTTTTCCGTCTTTATCTTTGAAACGCAATTTCAAACGATTCGATTGAAAAGTCTCAAAATTAGAAACCGAACTGATTTCTAACCAGCGATCCTGCGCGGTAGAAAACACTTCGAAATCATACGTCAACGCTGCTGTGAATCCCATATCGCCGCCACAAAGACGCAATATTCTGTATGGTAATTTTAATTCCTGCAATATATTTTTAACGTGTTCTACCATTCCGTCCAAAGCTTCGTATGATTTATCCGGATGTTCTACACGAACGATTTCTACCTTGTCAAACTGATGCAAACGGTTCAATCCACGAACATGCGCGCCATAAGAACCTGCCTCACGACGGAAACATGGCGTATAAGCCGTAGTTAAAACAGGTAATTCATTTTCGTTTAAGATTACATCTCTAAATAAATTCGTCACCGGAACTTCAGCCGTTGGAATCAAGTATAAATCATCCGTTTTATCATGGTACATTTGCCCTTCTTTGTCTGGTAATTGTCCCGTTCCATAAGCCGATGCTTCGTTCACCATATGCGGAACCTGAACTTCATTGTAACCGGCAGCGGTATTTTTATCCAAGAAATAATTAATCAAAGCACGTTGTAACTTCGCTCCTTTTCCTTTATACACCGGGAATCCTGCTCCAGTGATTTTTACCCCAAGTTCAAAATCAATGATGTCGTATTTTTTTACCAATTCCCAATGCGGTTGCGCTCCTTCGTGCAAGACTGGAATATCCCCTTCTTCAAAAACATTCAGGTTTTCCTCTGGCGTTTTTCCAACAGGAACGATGTCAGCAGGAAGATTGGGTAATGTATACAATTTCTCTAAAAGTTCAGCGGCAAGTGCATCAGCAGTTTCCGCTAAAGCTTTGCTTTTCTCTTTGTTTAAAACGGTTTTTTCTTTTAGAATTGCAGCTTTCGATTTCTCTCCAGCTTTCATCAATTCGCCAATATCTTTGGATAATTTATTAGATTCGGATAAAATTCCGTCTAGCTCAACTTGTGTAGCGCGACGTTTTTCATCCAGTTGTACCACTTCTTCAACAACACTTTTAGCATCGATGTTTCTCTTTGCTAAAGCCTTGATTACTTTTTCTTGATTCTCTCTAATAAATGCAATTTGTAACATAGTTGATTTTTTAAACGCTAACTTATATAATAATGGAAGCAAATTTAAGGAAATGTTTGATAGAAATGGGAGAAAAAATTAGTCCAAAGTCCAAAGTCATAAAGTCACAAAGTCAAGCTCTAGGAAATAACCTTATTTAGTCACCCTTAATTTAAATATGATATCATGTAGAAAAGCCAATGGAGTAGAATAGAAAACAACTTTAAGGCTTTTGACTTACGACTTTTAACTTAGTTTAGGCTCTCTTAATCTCATGACCCACAAATTCTTCTAAGGTTGCAAACATGTCATCTACAGAAAGGACTATAAAATCTGGGTGAGTTTTTAAAAAAGTAGCATTCAAAGTAACGAGGTTCTCTTCAATTTCGAAAAAAGTGTCGTTGTTGAGCAAATCTCGGATAGGATTTACGCCTTCTAATTTCCCTTTCAAGAATTTATTCAACTTTACACTGCTCATTAATTTTACTTTTTTGGATTGTTGTTGGAACAATTCCAAATGCTTTTCAGCACCAATCAAAGCCAAACCTTCTTCAATCAATTCGTTTAGTTCTTTATCCCAACCAGAATTATATACAAATTGAGCAAAATTTCCTTCGGTATATTGTGATGTATAATAATCTAAATAATAACTCATTATGGCATCTTCGTGAATCAAATCATCGTTCACGCCTTCCTCGCGCATTAAGTTGATTACCGAAATATTGGAGTGAATGACATCTTGGAGATTTTCACTGTTCATTGCTGTTTCTGAAATAATTATTCTGCCGAATTCCATTTGTTTTATGTTTGAATATGTGTTGCAAATTTCGGGTAAATAAAAACAGAAATGAAATACAATGCGATTTATATGCTATCAGATTCGTTACTATTCTTTTTCTGATTCATTTTGGTAACCAAAGCTTTCAAACGCAACGCTTTTTCTTTTTTTTCTTCTTGAAGCTTAGCCTTTTTTCGATTGAGCAATTTGGTATGCAACGCCTTATTTTTCGTGTTTTTCTCGGGTCCTTTTGGCATGCTTTGTTTGCTCGTTAATTTCGTTTACAAATATAAAAAAAGCCACATTAAAAATGCAGCTTTCATAGAATGAACTAATTAATGCATTTCACATTAACTTCTGGTAGAAGAATCTAATAAAACAAAGTATCTTTGTGAGTAAACACAAAAAACAATGAGTAAAGATTTAACTAATTCAAGTCTCGATAGAAAAAACATATTAAATAATAATATTGCTATCCAAGGTATATACGAAGAACTGGGTTTTTACGGAATTAAGTTTGATGGTAAATATCGCTTTACTAAACAACAAATTGCTCAATATTTTGATGTAGATATACGGACTATTGATCGAATCTTGGAGAATAATAAAACAGAATTAGAAATTAGCGGTTACGAATTATATACAGGCTCTAAACTCAAAGCTTACAAAGAACAAGTATTTAATTTTGTGAAAAATGCCAAAGACAAAAAGGATGTTCACGACATCCATGTCGTGAACATCCTTCAATTAAATGAAAGTGAACTAGATAGTTTATCAAAATCACCCCAATTATCGATATTCACATACAAAACTTTTTTAAATATTGGAATGCTTCTAACTGGTTCGGATAAAGCTCAAAAATTAAGAAGTTCAATATTAGACATTGTAATTGATGTTTTAAATAAAAAATTAGGAGGGAAAACAAAATACATAAACCAAAGAGAAGAAGAGTTTTTACCTAGTGCGATCAGAGAACATAATTACCGTAAAGAATTTACGAATTCACTGGATTTTTATATTGTTGAAAATAAATTTAAATATAGCCAACTTACAGACAAAATTTACAAAAGTATTTTTAAGGAAAACGCCAAAGAGTATAGAAAGATACTAAACCTAAATTCAAAAGAAAGTGTCAGAGGCACAATGTATTCAGAAGTTCTAGATTTAGTTTCAGCTTATGAAAATGGATTTGCTAACTATTTAAAAAACAAATCTCAAACTTTAAACAAAAAGCTCTCTTTATCTGAAACACACCTGATTTTTTCTGAATTTGAACAAATAATGGAGGCATTTGTCAACCCTTTACAAGAAAAAGCAAGAAGCTTAATGGCTAGTCGTGATTTGGTTTTTAGAGATGCTTTACATGAAAAATTAAAAGACTATATAAACGAAGTCAGTACAGAAGATTTTGATAAGTTTTTAGGCAATAAAAGTATGGAGCTTGAAAAAAGATTAGAAGAAAACAAGGAAGTATTTAAAAGACTAAAAGAACGTTAAAAATGAAATTAATTTATTTTTCTTCACAATACGCAATAAAGATTCATGACAAAATAATCGAAATTTCTGGCGGGCATCCTGGAATTAAAAATTTTGGAAATATCGATAGCCCTCTTCATCATATTCAAAACGATGACTACTATCGAACATATGAAGAAAAACTTAGTCATTTGATTTTCTCCTTTAATAAATTTCACGCTTTTAATGATGGTAACAAACGTACTTCAATTGCAATAGGAGCTTTCTTTTTAGAAGTAAATGGTTTAGATGTATTTACCAACAAATTTATCATTGAAATGGAAAACATCGCTGTAACAGTTGCTGATAATTTAATAGAAAAAGGCCTCCTACAGGAAATAATAACAGCAATAATTAACGAAGTTGATTACAGTGAAGAGTTGAAATTAAAAATCATAAATGCTCTTAGTCTGGTACGAGATGATGCCGAAAAAATAAATTTAGGCATCGATTTTTACAAGGATATTTTCTAAAAAGGTTGTAAAAAGCCCATATCCCCTAGCCCCGATAAAAGTGGAAATCCTTATTGTTTTTTCCTTTAAAAACAATAAGATTGCAATCTCGACTTTAAAACGAGACGGGAAATAGCTTCAAATAAAAATTCTATTGCTTATTTTTGCAGCTCGTTCTGAATTAATTTCAGAATCTAAAAATAAATTTATGATACAGAATCCAAAAAGATATACGATTACAGCGGCATTGCCGTATACGAACGGACCGATTCACATTGGCCATTTGGCGGGTGTTTACATGCCTTCGGACATATATTCCAGATATTTAAGATTGCAGGGAAGAGACGTTTTGTTTGTTTGCGGAAGTGACGAGCATGGTGTGGCAATTTCGATGAAAGCCAAAAAAGAAGGCATCACGCCACAGGAAGTAATCGATAAATATGATGGAATTATTCGTAAATCGTTCTCGGATTTTGGAATTTCGTTTGATAATTATTCCAGAACTTCGGCTAAAATTCACCATGATACGGCTTCGGAATTTTTTAGAAAACTGTACGAACAAGGTGATTTTATTGAAGAAGTGACCGAGCAATTGTATGATGCAAAAGCAGATCAATTCCTTGCAGATCGTTTTGTGGTGGGAACTTGCCCAAAATGCGGCAACGAAGAAGCTTACGGTGACCAATGCGAAAAATGTGGTTCTACACTGAATGCTACTGATTTGATTAATCCAAAATCGACAATTACCGGAGAAACTCCAATCATGAAATCAACGAAACACTGGTTTTTGCCTTTGGACCGTTACGAAGATTTCTTGAAAGAATGGATTCTCGTTGGACATAAAAATGACTGGAAACCGAATGTTTACGGACAAGTAAAATCTTGGATTGACGGTGGTTTAGAGCCTCGCGCGGTAACTCGTGACTTGGATTGGGGAATTGACGTTCCTGTTGATGGTGCCGAAGGGAAAAAATTATACGTGTGGTTTGATGCGCCGATTGGCTATATTTCTTCTACTAAAGAATGGGCGTTGCGCGAAGGAAAAGATTGGGAACCGTACTGGAAAGATCCGGAAACAAAACTGGTTCACTTTATTGGGAAAGACAATATCGTTTTCCATTGCATCATTTTCCCCGCCATGTTGAAAGCCGAGGGAAGTTATATTTTGCCGGATAATGTGCCTGCAAATGAGTTCTTGAACTTGGAAGGAAACAAATTATCTACGTCCAAAAACTGGGCGGTTTGGCTGCACGAATACTTGGAAGAATTTCCGAATCAACAAGATGTTTTGCGTTATGCTTTGACATCAAACGCTCCTGAAACCAAGGATAATGATTTTACCTGGAAAGATTTTCAGGCGAGAAACAATAATGAATTGGTGGCGATTTTTGGAAATTTCATTAATCGTGTTGTGGTTTTGACCAATAAATATTACGAAGGAATCGTTCCAAGTCCGAACACATTTTCGGGAGTGGACGAAGCTACTTTGAACGAATTGAAAGCATACCCGGCAGTGATTTCGAGTTCGATTGAACGTTACAGATTCCGTGAAGCTTTGAGTGAATTGATGAATGTTGCCCGATTGGGAAATAAATATCTTGCCGACGAAGAGCCTTGGAAAATGGTAAAAACCGATCTAGGTCGTGTACAAACCCAAATGTATGTGGCGTTGCAAATTGCTGCCGCATTGAGTTCACTATGCGAACCGTTCCTACCATTTACCGCTAAAAAATTATCAAGAATTCTAAAAATAGAAAGTCCGTTGAACTGGAGCACGATTTCGGAAACTTCAGATTTGATTCCGGCTGGACAACAGATTGGTGAAGCTGAATTGCTTTTTACAAAAATTGAAGACGAAGAAATCCAAAAACAAATAGACAAACTAGAAGCGACCAAAACTGCTAATACTGCCGAAAACAAAAAAGCAGAACCAGAGAAAGAAGCAATTCAATTTGAGGATTTTGCCAAAATGGATATTCGTGTAGGAACGATTTTGGAAGCGGAAAAAATGCCGAAAGCGAATAAACTTTTGATTTTGAAAGTAGATACCGGAATTGACGTTCGCACCATCGTTTCAGGAATTGCAGAAAGCTTCAAACCAGAAGATATCGTAGGGAAAAGAGTTACTGTTCTAGTGAATTTGGCTCCAAGAAACCTTCGTGGCGTGGAAAGTCAAGGAATGATTTTGATGACTACCAATGCCGAAGGAAAACTGGTTTTTGTAAACCCGGATACGGATGGCGTTGCTAATGGAGAGACGATCAATTAATAAAATTACAAAATGAAAATGAAAAAGCCGCAATTAGCTTTAATTGTTGGGATACTCTGCATTTCGATTTTTCCAATATTAATAAAACTTCGGTTAACTCCCGGACTAATTTCGGCTTTTTATAGAATGGCAATTGCAGCGACTTTGCTATTGCCTTATGTTATTATTACAAAAAAATTCAAGCTTCCAACATTCAATGTATTAATTCCTGCTATAATCTGCGGAATTTTATTTGCCTCAGATGTTGCCGTTTGGAATATTGCTATCCAAGAATCCAGCGCTACTCAGGCTTCACTGCTTACTAATTTATCGCCGCTTTGGGTGGGCATTGGTTCGTTTTTATTTTTAAAAACAAAACCCGCCACCAATTTTTGGATTGGAACTCTAGTCTCATTATTCGGAATGATTATGCTGGTTGGTTTCCAGTTTTTCATCGAACTGAATTTTGACACCGCTTTCCTGTTAGCCGTATTATCGGGTATTTTATATGCTATTTACTTATTAATCAGTAAAAAAGTACTTTCTGAAGTGGATGTGCTTTCGTTTATGACCATAAGCGTAACCTCTTCAAGTATCTATTTAGGGATTCTCTGTTTAATGCTAGGAGAGCCTTTTTCCGGATTTTCTGATGCTGGTTGGCTGGTCTTGTTGATCCAGGCAATAGTTTGCCAACTTTTAGCATGGTTATCGCTCAGTTATGCCACACAACATATGCGCGCCACAAGAGTTTCTTTGAGTTTGCTCGGTCAAGCCGTTTTGACTGCTATTTTAGCTTGGTTGTTTTTAGATGAAATAATCACACTGCAAATGATTATCGGAGGAATTATTTTACTTTTGGGAATCCGAATTACCTTTTATTCGAAAACAATTTCAATGAAGAAAGTCTTTTCCAAAATAGTAAAAAATTAAAATAAAAACCTCAATTTGTTATCAAAATAAAATAAAAATGGACCTAAAAGTAATTGCTTTCGACGCCGATGATACCTTATGGATCAACGAAACGTATTTTGATGAAACCGAGAAGAAATTCTGTGGTTTAATGGAAGATTATTTGTCGCATCAAGGGATTTCTAAAGAGTTATTCAAGGTCGAAATTGACAATCTGAAACTATACGGCTACGGAATCAAAGGCTATATTCTTTCGATGATTGAAGCGGCCATGAATATTTCAAACAATACCATTCCGATTGAAATCATCGAAAAAATCATTCAGTACGGAAAAGAATTACTCGAAAAACCGATTGTTTTATTGGATGGCGTGCAAGAAACTTTAGACGCTTTACACGGAAAATATAAATTGGTGGTTGCCACAAAAGGCGATTTATTGGATCAACGCCGGAAATTGCACAATTCAGGTTTGGGTAATTATTTTCATCATATAGAGGTGATGTCAGACAAACAGGAAATTGATTATTCTGATTTGATCAAAAGATTGGAAATTCAACCTTCGGAATTTTTTATGATTGGAAATTCATTAAAATCAGATATATTGCCGGTTTTGGCCATTGGCGGACATGCTGTTCATATTCCGTTTCATACGACTTGGGCACACGAAAAAATTGACCATAAAGTGGAACATGACAACTTCAGTGCTTTCGAAAAAATAACAGAAGTTTTGAAAAAATTAGAATAATACGGTCATTTGGGAACGCTATTGTAATTTAAGAATTGCCGATTAAAATCAGTAACTAACTATCGATTTTCGGCAGTTTTAAACATGAATTTTTATATAATTGCTTAATTAACATGATAAATAATACACACAAAACACTCTTTATTTGATTTTAAAAAAATTTTCTTTTACACTTTGTATGTAAATTATTGATTAACAGGCATTTTTAACAAAATCTTTTTTCAGTTTTTTTAGAATTATTTATAAACTTTATATAATTAACTGTTTAGTTTTTTTATGTAATATTGTGATGTATTTTTGCATAAATTAAAATTGAAACAATTATGAAAAAAATCGTACTTTCGTTAGTATTTGCTTCTGTTATGACCACGATGAGTGCTCAAACGGAAACTTTAAAAAGTACAGACACTCTAGTTGAAACTAATTTCAACAAATGGTCCGTAGAATTAGCCGGTGGTTTTAACAAATACCAAGGATCTGAAACCTCAGGTTATTCAACTTCACTAATAAGTCCATATGTTGTTGACTTAGGAGTTCGTTACATGCTTAACAACAAATTCGGTTTGAAAGCTGATTTTGGTTACAATAGTTTCACTAATGAAGCCGTTTCAAAAAGTTTTGACACTAAGTACTATAGAGTAGACTTACAAGGTGTTGCTAACTTAGGAAGAATAATGAGTTTTGAAACTTGGACAAAATCTATTGGTTTATTAGGTCATGCAGGTGTAGGTTTGTCCTTTTTGGAAAGAAAATACCCTTCTTATAAAAAAGACAGAATGGGTAACTTCATGGCTGGTTTAACTGGTCAGATCAAATTATCTGACAGAATTGCTTTAACAGGAGATTTCACAACTATCCTTAATGCAAAACAAGATCTTGCTTTTGATGGTGCTAGTTCTACAAAGATTAGTGGTTTCAGCGGTGTCCTTTTTAATGGTACTGTAGGTATAACAGTTTACTTAGGTAAAAATGCAAAACATGCTGACTGGGATTGGATTAATGGTAATAAAGAAACTGAAGACAAATTAAAAGAATTAGAAAGAAGGATCGCTGATCTTGAAACTTTATCAAATGATACAGATAGAGACGGTGTTGTTGATTATTTAGACGTTGAACCAAATTCAATTGGTGGTGTTATGGTTGATACTAAAGGAAGATCTATTGACAATAACAACAATGGAATTCCGGATGAGTTGGAAAGTTATATGGTTAAAAAATATGGCGACCCTACAACTTCTTCTCTTAAAACCAGCAACGAATCCATTAAAAATTTAATCAACAATGGTTATATTGCTACTTATTTTGATTTCGGCAAATCTGCTCCAACCAATGTTTCTACTGGAGGAATTGATTTCATCTTAACCTATTTAAAGAACAATCCATCAGCTACAGTTGATATCATTGGTCATGCAGATGAAATTGGAAAATCTGCATACAATAACAAGTTATCTGATGCAAGAGCTAACAGTGTAAAAAACACATTAGTAAAAGCTAAAATTGATCCATCAAGATTAAATGTTATCCCGGCTGGTGAAGATACATCCGTTGATAAAGATTCAGATATTGCAAGAAGACTAGTTAGAAGAGTTACTTTCAGAGTAAAATAAGGTGCTTTCTTAAGAATATTAAAGCCCTAAAAAATTTAGGGCTTTTTTTATGTGTAAAAACTTCCGTTTTAAGAAATACAAAACATCCATTTGAATAACGGTTTACAATTAAAGTTCCTAAAAAATCAATTTAAGGATTAAAAGAATAGCTGTACTTTTGAGAACAAATAAAGTTACACCATCTTGAAAACACTTTTAGATATAGAAAATTGGAATAGAAAAGAACACTTTCTATTTTTTAAACAAATGGAAGAACCTTTTTTTGGTGCAACTGTCGAAATAGATTGCACCAAAGCTTATGAGGCTACAAAAGCCCTGAATACTTCCTTTTTTATTTATTATTTACACAAAACATTAGTTGCAGTCAATACAAATAAATCGTTTCGTTATAGGATTTCGGAGGATAAAATCTTTGTTCATGACACAATCAACGCCTCGGCGACAATTGGTCGGGAAAACGGCACTTTTGGTTTTTCTTTGATTGAATATAATGCTAATTTTACTGTTTTTCAAAAAAGTGCCTTGACCGAAATTGAACGCATTCAAAGCACTACCGGTCTTTTTACCAGAACTTTCAAAGAGGATAATGTAATTCACTTTTCAGCAATTCCTTGGCTTAATTTTACTTCACTTTCACACGCTCGGAGTTATAGTTTTCCGGATAGTTGCCCGAAAATTTCTTTTGGGAAAATGATGGTTGCCGAAAATGGCAAAAGAACCATGCCAATGTCGGTTCATGTTCATCACGGATTAATAGATGGTTTGCATCTGGGGCAATATGTAGATTATTTTCAAGAGATTATGAATCAGTAAACTAAGTATTTTTTGTAACTTTACTTAAAACTTACTGCCATGTTATCAAAAAACATTGAACAAGCATTGAACATTCAGGTTCGAATCGAGGCTGAATCTTCCCAAACGTATCTTTCTATGGCATCATGGGCCGAAACCCATGGTCTGGAAGGGATTTCAAGATTTATGTATGTCCAATCTGACGAAGAACGGCTTCACATGCTTAAATTGGTGAAATATGTAAACGAACGTGGCGGCCATGCCAAAGTAAGTGAACTAACAGCTCCGAAAATTAGCTATGAAACATTCAAGGAAATGTTTGAAGAACTTTATAAACATGAAATTTTTGTTTCTGATTCCATTAATGAACTGGTTCACATTTCCTTTTCTGAAAAGGATTATGCCACACACAACTTTTTGCAATGGTATGTAGCGGAACAAATTGAAGAAGAAGCTCAGGCTAAACTTATTTTAGACAAAATAAACCTAATAGGTGATGATAAAGGTGGTTTGTATTTATTTGACAGGGATATGCATCAACTCACTTTAAATTCCGCATCCAAAGCCTCCAAATAGTCAAACTTTTTTTAGAATCTAAAATAATCTAACTTCATTTTAATGCTTTGAAAATTGAGTAAAAAGAAGAAAAACAAAGACAAGAAAAAGGATAAAAAAGGGCATCCTGAAAAGGACGGCACTAAGGGTAAACTCAAGTCAAAATGTTGCGAAAAATATAAAAAAGGGGAAGACAAACGCTGCAAAAGGTGTCCTGGATTTGATTTGGTTAAAAAAGAAGAATAAAAAGTTTTCAGTAGCAGTTTTCAGCGTCAGTCATACATAATTTAAAAACCACCGATGTCTGTCGATGGTTTTTTTGTTTAGTTTCCAATCACAGTTTGCAATATCACAATAACAGCAAACTGAGTAACGATTTCTACTTCTCCCGAAGTTTCTGGAGCAATAACCAATTGGTGTCGAAATAATAATTTGTAAACTGAGACCGAAAACTGGGACTGGTCACTGGATTACTTCCCTAAAAGAAGCACATCATTGACTACTACCTCCGTGATATAGCGTTTTTCTCCATTTTTATCATCATAGCTTCTATGGGTCAATTTACCTTCGATGGCTATTTCTTTTCCTTTGGCAACATATTTTTCTATGATTTCAGCCGTTTTCCCCCAGGCAACTAGTTTGTGCCATTGGGTTTCTTCTACTTTTTCTCCTTTGTCGTTTTTGTAGCTTTCGTTTGTAGCTATTGTAAAATTGGCTATTTTTTTTCCTCCGTCAAAAGTTTTGATTTCCGGATCATTCCCAACGTGTCCAATTAACTGTACTTTGTTTCTTAATGCATTCATGGCGTGTAAAATTTAAATGTTAGTGTATATACGATATTTATTGAAACGTTCTTTCGAATCAACATTGCAAAGATGCGACAGGTTCAAAAATTTATTCGGTAGATAACTACTTACTTTCGGTTGTAACTGTTTGTAAACGTTTGTAAATGGAATATTTTGTTTATATTTGGTGGAAATCAACTTCTTATGCAAGCCAAAATAAAAAAAGTAGAATTACGGAACTTACAGATTGAAGACTACAAGGAGTTAAAAAAGTCAATGATAAAATCCTATCCGGAGCTAGAAGACTCGTACTGGAAAGAGGAAGATATTGAGAAAATACTTTCCATGTTTCCTGACGGCCAACTGGTAATTTTGGCAGACAAAAAAGTGGTAGGTGCCGCCTTTTCATTAATAGTAGATGAAGTTTTAGTGGATAAAAATCCTGATTACGCTAAAATAACAGGAAATTTTACTTTCTCGACACACAATCCAAAAGGGGAAATCTTGTATGGAATTGATGTATTCATTCATCCGGATTATAGAGGTTTGCGCCTTGGCCGAAGATTGTATGATGCCCGAAAAGAACTGTGTGAAAAGTTAAACTTAAAAGCTATCGTTTTTGCAGGAAGGATTCCAAATTACAACAAACACGCTGAAGAACTGACTCCTAAAAAGTATATCGAAAAGGTAAAACGAAAAGAATTGCATGACCCTGTGCTCTCGTTTCAATTGAGCAATGATTTTCACGTGATGAGAATTATGAAAAATTATCTCCCAGGAGACAGCGATTCCAAAGAATTTGCTGTATTATTAGAATGGAACAATATCTATTATGACGAAAGTCCCCAATTAATAAATACTCAAAAAAGCATAATCCGAATTGGATTGATTCAATGGCAAATGCGTCCGTTGATAAATCTGGATGCATTATTCGAACAGGCTGAATTTTTTATTGATGCCATATCCGGTTACAAAAGTGATTTTGCTCTTTTTCCGGAATTATTTATTGCCCCACTTATGGCAGATTACAATCATTTATCAGAACCTGATGCCATTAGAGAGCTTGCAAAATATGCAGACCCCATTCGCAAAAAATTTCAGGAACTTGCCATATCTTATAATATAAATATCATTTCAGGAAGCATGCCTTATTTAGAAAATGGCACTTTGTACAATGTCGGGTTTCTTTGTAAAAGAGATGGGACTTCTGAAATGTATTATAAGATCCACATCACTCCAAATGAAGTTCTACATTGGGGAATGAAAGGCGGTTCCCAAATTAAAACTTTTGACACCGACTGCGGAAAAATAGGGATTATGATTTGTTATGATGTTGAATTCCCGGAACAATCAAGAATAATGGCCGATGAAGGAATGAATATTTTATTTGTACCCTTTTTAACAGATAACCAAAGTGGCTATATAAGAGTAAAACACTGCGCGCAGGCCAGAGCCATAGAAAACGAATGTTATGTCGCGATCGCCGGATGCGTTGGAAATCTCCCGAAAGTGAACAATATGGATATTCAATATGCACAATCCGCCGTCTTTACACCTTCGGATTTTGCCTTTCCCAGCACCGGAATAAAAGCAGAAACAACACCTAATACTGAAATGACTTTGATTGTGGATGTAGATTTGAATTTGCTGAAAGAGCTGCACGAACATGGAAGCGCCCGAATCCTAAAAGACCGTCGAACCGATTTGTATGAAATTAGAAAAATCAATTCATGAATAAAACCTGCTTAGAATGTGGAGAAAAGATTGTAGGCCGCGAAGACAAAAAGTTTTGCAGCGACGGTTGTCGTAATGCTTACAATAATAAAATAAACAAAGACAGCACGAACTTTATGCGCAATATCAACAATAAGTTGCGCAAGAATTACCGCATTCTATCCGAACTCAATATTGAAGGAAAATCAAAAACCACTCGAACAAAACTCTTAAGCAAAGGTTTTGATTTCGAATTTTTCACCAATAATCTACACACCAAAACAGGAAATACCTACTATTTCCTTTATGACCAAGGCTACCTACCCTTGGATAATGATTTTTATATGTTAGTTAAAAAAGACATTTAATACCACAACCCCCAAAAACTATCTAACCAATAATGAAAAAAGATTATTCCTCAATTTTTGCCAGTTTATTTATTCTAGGGATTCTAGGATTAATTTACTTTACAATGATGCCGCATTGGACTTCTAACGAAACAGAATCCCTTTCCGATTTTTCAACCAAAAGAGCTTTGACCCAAGTGGAAGCTATTTCAAAACAGCCCCATTATGTAGGTTCAGAGAATCATCAAGTAGTGGCTGATTATCTTGTAAAAGAATTAAATAAGCTTGGATTAGAAACTTCCGTACAGGAAGGATATATGCTAAGCGATTGGGGCAACCTGGTAAAGTCTAAAAACATCTTAGCCCGAATAAAAGGCACTTCCAGTTCCAAAGCCTTGCTTTTGCTATCGCATTATGACAGCGCGCCCCATTCCTACTCGCATGGTGCAAGTGATGCCGGATCAGGCGTAGCAACAATCTTGGAAAGTGTTCGCGCATTTTTGTATACTAAAAAACAGCATAAAAATGATATTATAATTCTGTTTTCGGATGCAGAGGAATTAGGTTTAAATGGTGCCGCACTTTTTGTAACCCAACATCCGTGGGCAAAAAACGTAGGTTTGGTTTTAAATTTTGAAGCTCGCGGTTCTTCCGGACCCAGTTATATGCTGATGGAAACCAATAAAGGAAATGCCGGACTGGTGAAAGAATTCGCTTCCGCAAAAGCTACTTTTCCGGTTTCTAATTCCTTGATGTATAGCATTTATAAAATGTTACCCAACGATACCGATTTGACCTTTTTTAGAGAACAAGGAAATATTCAGGGTTATAATTTTGCGTTTATTGATGATCATTTTAATTATCATACCGCTCAGGATGACATCAAACATTTAAATTCAAATACATTAGCACATCAAGGTACGTACTTGATGCCGTTGCTGAATTATTTTTCGAATGCTGATTTGAACACCACAAAATCCACAGAAGATTATGTTTATTTCACTATTCCTTATACTTTCATAAGTTATCCGTTTGGTTGGGTTTTACCTATGGTAATTATCGCTTTGGTGTTCTTTATATTTCTATTATTTCTAGGAAAGGCCAAACGCATTTTATCATTTCGCGAAATTAGCCGAGGATTTATTCCGTTTTTGGGTTCCGCAATCATCACCGGATTAATCACGTTTTTCGGATGGAAAGCATTGCTAAAAGTGTATCCGCAATACAATGATTTACTCAACGGATTTACCTATAATGGTCACGCTTACATTGCTGCTTTTGTTCTTTTGGCAATAGCAATTAGTTTCGCATTTTACCAGCGTTTCTCGGCCAAAAAAGTGACGATGAATCATTATGTCGCTCCATTATTTTTATGGATTATCATCAACGGAGGTCTTGCTTTTGGTTTACAAGGAGCAGGATTTTTGATTATTCCGGTTTACTTTGGATTGTTTTCTTTTGGTACTTTTATCATTACCCAGAAATTCAATAAAACATTAAATCTAATTTGCTGCATTCCAGCCTTACTAATCATAGCGCCTTTTATACAAATGTTCCCAATAGGTTTAGGACTAAAAGTGCTGTTTGGAAGTGCGATACTTACCGTTTTAACTTTTGCATTACTGTTACCTGTTTTTGGGGCTTTCGCCAAAAAAGGAATGTGGTCCTTATTGTTTTTTGCACTCGCCATTGGCTTTTTTGCGAAAGCACATTCTGAATCTGGATACGAATTTGGAAAAGCAAAATCTAACAGTTTACTATACATCTATAATGCCGATACCAAAAAAGCAAACTGGGTGACTTACGATACCAATCTTGACACCTGGACCAAAGTTTATTTAGGCGAAAACCCGAAAGAAGCAACAGCAATGGAAGACACGCCATTGTTCAGTAAATACAATTCCAAGTTTACTTATCAGGCCGAAGCTCCAATAAAAAATCTTGAAAAACCAACTATTGAACTTCTTCAAGATAGAATTGTAGGCAGTCAAAGGTATTTGAAGATACGGATTTCACCCAACCGAAAAGTAAATCGCTATGACATTTTTGCCAATGAAAAAATGGTTATTCATAATTTTAAAGCAAATGGCGCAAGCACTTTAGGTCAAAAAGGGTCAAAATATCAACGAAACGGAAAGAAGATTTTGAGTTATTACGTGGTGGATAATTTACCTTTGGAAATGCAATTCAGTTTTGATTCCAAAACGCCATTGGAAATGGAATTATTGGAAAGTTCTTTTGATTTATTACAAAATCCATTATTCAATATCGTAAAAAGAGAAGACTGGATGATGCCAACGGCATTTGTTTTGAATGATGCGGTGGTAATCAAAGAAAAAATAAAACCCAGTGCAGTAGTTGTGATTGAAAAACCTATCGTCATTCCTACAAAAAATTACATTAAAAAAGAACCACTAATAATACCAACGGATAGCCTTAAAGTTCCAAAAATTTAATCAAATTTGTAACAATAAAAGAAGTCCGCATAGTAACGGCGCAGAAGTAAACAAAATAGGTTACAAAAAATAAAATGACAAAAATTAGTATTCTAGGTTGCGGATGGTTGGGTTTGCCTTTGGCGAAAGCCTTGATACAAAAAGGATTTTCGGTAAATGGATCGACGACATCCACTGAAAAAATTTCAGTATTGGAAAATGCAGAAATCCGTCCTTATTTAATTTTGCTTGACAGCAAAAGTGTTTCGGTAGCTATTGAAACTTTTTTGCAGGAAAGCAGTACAATAATTATCGATATTCCACCAAAGCTGCGAGGAATCAACAAAGAAAATTTTGTTGAAAAAATAAAAGTATTGATTCCATTTATTGAAAAATCGTCTGTTAAAAATGTTCTTTTTGTCAGTTCCACTTCTGTTTATGGAGAAGAAAATCATATCATAACCGAAGAATCTCCACTGAATCCAGATACGGAAAGCGGCAAACAATTAGTCGAAGCTGAACAGCTTTTGCAAAGCAACACTGATTTTAAAACTACCGTGCTTCGTTTTGGAGGATTAATTGGCGAAGACCGACATCCCGTGAAATTTCTGGCTGGCCGGGAGAATCTGGATAATCCGCATGCTCCTATAAATTTAATTCATCAGGAAGATTGCATTGGCATAATTCTAAAAATCATTGAAAACGACTGCTGGGATGAAACTTTCAATGCAGTCGCTCCTTCTCATCCTTCCCGTTCCGATTATTACACCCAAAAAGCTGCCGATTTCAATTTGTCTTTACCAAAATTTAATCATGAAAATGCTTCTATCGGAAAAACAATTTTGAGTGATAAAATCCAGACTATTTTAAACTATACTTTTACTAAACCAAATTTATAACGTGAAAACTAAAATTAAAAATGCGGTTTCTTCTAAAGTTAACTCCATTGGATTACCCATACTAGCTTTATGCTGGGTCAGTTTTTTTTGGGGCACGACTTGGATTGCTTCAAAAGAAGGAGTGAAACACATGCCGGCTTTACAACTCGCTGCCATAAGACAATTCATTGGAGGATTTTTATATATTTCGTTTTTCTTATACAAAAAAACTCCTTGGCCAAAAGGAAAACAATGGAATACAATCCTAATTCTAAGCATCCTTAATTTTGTTTTGAGTAATGGATTAAGCACTTGGGGCGTGAAATACATCAGCAGCGGTTTAGGAGCAATCATTGGAGCTATTGTTCCATTATGGATTGTGATAATTAGTTTTTTTAGAGGAGAACGACTGGCAAGGTTAGCTATAATTGGTTTAATCGTAAGTTTTGGCGGCGTATGTGTAATTTTTTACGATCATCTAAGCGATTTCCTGATTCCTGATTTTAGATTTGGAATTTTTATTTCGATAATTTCAACTTTAACCTGGGCTTTTGGATCCTTGTATACTAAGAAAAAAGCGGCTAGTTTTAATCCATATTTTAGTTTAGGATTACAAATGTTTCTCTCCAGTATTTTGCTTTTTGCTTATACAGGAGCCTCCGGCACGTCCGTATCGTTAAGTTCTATTCCAGCCATTTCTTGGTGGTCAATTGCCTATTTAGTTGTTTTTGGCTCTGTTCTTACTTTCATTGCCTTTATTTATGCGCTGCAACATTTGCCTGCACAAATAAGTAGTGTTTATGCATACATAAATCCAATTATTGCCGTAATTTTAGGTGCCGTAATTTTTGGAGAAACACTTAATGCTGCAATCGCTATTGGTGGGGGAGTTACCTTATTTGGATTGTATATGGTGAATTATTCGTTGAGAAAAGGCAAATGATATACTATTAACCTAATTAAATTAAAAACTATGAAGCTGAAAATTATTTTTTTAATGACAACCGTTCTTGCTCAATTTGCCGTTCACGGGCAACAAAAGAAAGGTATTGTAGTTCCAAATGAAAATTTGATCACAGAAAATATTGCCGAAATACCAAAAGAATTAGCCAATGAAGTTAAAAAATATTCAGAATCAAGAAGTGCTTCTTTGTCCGAAATTCATCCCACAAGAAATGATATTATTATTAATACCCGTTTTGGTTCAACTTCACAATTACACCGGGTAACCCAACCTATGGGAGCAAGAACTCAAATTACTTTTTTTGATGAACCTGTGAGCGGTGCCACTTACGAACCCACAAAAGGGGAATACTTAATTTATTCTAAAGACATTGGAGGAAATGAATTTAGTCAATTATTTAAACTCGATTTAAAAACGCTCCAATCTATGCTTTTAACGGACGGCGGACGTTCCCAAAATGGAGGAGTAACTTGGAGAAAAGACGGAAAAGGATTCTATTTTTCCTCGACCAAGAGAAATGGCGGAGACAGAGATATTTACTATATGGATCCTAATAATCCTAAGTCTGAAAAATTAATTCTTCAGGTAAAAGGCGGCGGATGGGGAATACAGGATATTTCATCCGATAATAAAAAACTTTTGCTTGGCGAATATATTTCTATAAACGAATCGTATATCTGGTTATTAGATATTGAAACCGGTAAATTAACCGAAGTTACAGATCGAAATATAAAAAGTGTAGCACAAACTGACGCTGTTTTTTCAAATATCAATAATGAGATTTGGTTCATAACCGATAAGGATAACGAATTTCAGCGACTGACCACAATGAATTTAGACAGCAAAAAAGTGACTTATTACACCTCTAATATCCCTTGGAATATAGAGAATTATACTTTATCCGAAGATAAAAAAATAATTGTATTTGTTAGTAATGAAGCAGGATTAAACAAAATGTATCTGATGAATGCCAGTACTAAAGTGTACAAAGAGGTAAAAAATCTTCCTATAGGATTAATTGGCGGCGCTAGTTTCACAAAGGACAATCAAAATATTTTCTTCACACAATCTACTGCGCAATCTGCAGCTGATGTTTATAAATTGAATTTAAAAACGGGCAAAATAGAACGTTGGACAGAAAGTGAACTTGGTGAAATGCAACAATCGGACATGTCAGTTCCTAAATTCATTGAATGGAAAAGTTTCGATGATTTGAAAATTTCTGGTTTTTACTATCCCGCTTCTCCAAAATTCAAAGGAAAAAGACCAGTCATAATTATGATTCATGGCGGTCCTGAAGCACAATCTTTAGCTTCATTCTTAGGTTCTAATAATTTTTACACCAGTGAAATGGGCGTTTCTTTACTGTTTCCCAACGTAAGGGGTTCTTCTGGTTTTGGGAAAACTTTTTTGGCTAAAGATAACGGCTTTCTGAGAGAGGATTCTGTAAAGGATATTGGCGCTTTATTGGATTGGATTGCGCAACAACCTGAATTAGATAAAGACAGAGTTATGATTATGGGAGGAAGTTATGGCGGATATATGACCTTAGCGACAGCGTTTCATTATGCGGATAAGATAAAATGTTCCGTTGATATTGTAGGTATTTCAAATTTCAATACCTTTTTGAAAAACACCGAAGAATACAGGAGAGATTTAAGAAGAGTCGAATATGGTGACGAAAGAGAGGCAAAAATGGCTGCGTTTTTTGAAAAAATGGCTCCTCTAAACAATATTGATAAGATTAAAAAACCATTGTTTATTATTCAAGGAACTAATGACCCCAGAGTTCCTGTGACCGAAGCAACTCAGATGCGGGATAAACTAAAAGCTCAGGGCAACACGGTTTGGTATCTTGAAGCAAAAGATGAAGGACATGGATTTAAAAAGAAACCCAATATCGATTTTCAACGCTTGGCTGTAATTCGATTTATGCAGGAATATTTAGTAAAGTAATTAGAACAAAAAAGTCCCATTTGCTAAGGCAAATGGGACTTTTTAATAGTATAAATGATTTTTACCAAATTCTCACACGCTTTTCCGGAGCAATGTACATTCCGTCATTAGCTTGAATATTGAAAGCCTGATAGAACGTATCTACATTTTGCAAAGGAACATAAGCACGATACATTCCCGGTGAATGTGGGTCTGTTTTCACTTGGTTTTTCAATGCTTCATCACGTTGTTTAGATCTCCAGATTGTAGACCAAGAAATAAAGAAACGTTGCTCCGGTGTATATCCGTCAATTAATCCTGGATTTCCATTTTCTTTCAGATACAATTGCAAACCATCATAAGCTGCGTTTACTCCACCTAAATCTCCAATATTTTCTCCGAGAGTAAATTTTCCATCTACGAAGGTTCCCGGGATAGGTTCCAAAGCACTATATTGAGCGGCAAGAGCGCCAGTTAAAGCTGAGAATTGTTTTAAATCCTCTGCTGTCCACCAGTCTACCAGATTTCCGTCAGCATTGTATCTCGCTCCGGAATCATCAAACCCATGTGAAATTTCATGACCTATAACGCCTCCAATTCCACCATAATTTACGGCTTCATCTGCTTGGTAATTGTAAAAAGGCGGTTGCAAAATAGCGGCTGGAAAGACAATTTCGTTATTAGATGGATTGTAATACGCATTCACCGTTTGCGGTGACATTCCCCATTTTTCTTTATCAACTGGCTTGTTCAATTCGGCTATGTTTTCATCAAAACGCCACTTTGCCATGTTTTTCGCATTGTCAAAGTAAGTACCTCCTTCTGAAGGGCTTTTAACTGTCAAGGCTGAATAATCTTTCCATTTATCAGGATATCCAATTTTAATTCTGGATTTATTCAGTTTGGCAAGCGCACTAACCTTGGTTTCTGCTGACATCCAAGATAAATTATTGATACGGTTTTCGAAAGCACGAAATATGTTCTTAATCATCTTCTCCGCTTTGACTTTGGCTTCAGCCGGAAATTTTTTCTCTACATATAATTTTCCTAAAGCTTCTCCCACGCTTCCGTTAATGGTTTGAAGCGCTCTTTCGTCACGTGGTCTTTGGCTTTTCGCACCCGTCAAAGTTTTACCGTAAAACTCCCAATTCGCATTTTCGATAGTTGTCGATAATTGGCTAGAAGCTCTATTCAGCAAACTCCAACGCATATATGCTTTCCAATCTTCAACTTTATTCTCTTTGAAAATAGTTTCTAAAGCGACCATATATTTCGGTTGAGAAACGATCACAGTATCTGCTTTGGCCAAACCAATTTTTGCAAAATAATTATTCCAGTTGATAGACGGAGTTAACTTTTGAAGTTCCGTAACAGTCATTGGATTATAGGACTTACGACGGTCTCTTCTTTCCACTCTATCAAGTCTTGGTTTAGACATTGCGATTTCAAGTGCCAAGATTTTTTCGGCATTCATTTTAGCCACTGCTGGTTTATCACCAAGGTATTGCAACATTTTAGCAACGTGTAAAACATATTTTGCACGCTTTTCTTTTGAATCAGCATCTTCAGAAACGTAGTAATCTCTGTCTGGCAAACCAACGCCTCCCGGACCTACATTAATCACGTTTCTATTACTGTTCTTTGCATCCGTTCCAACACCGGCACCCATAAACCCAATGCCACCGATAGGTTCCATTTCGATTAGTAATACTTCTAAGTCTTTAGTGTTTTTTACTGCATTTATCTTTTTTAAATACGGTTTTAGAGGATTTATCCCTAATTTATTTCTTCCAACTGTATCTAATATCGATTTGTATAAATTAATCGCTTTACCTTGATCCGTATTTGATTTATAAGCAGGGTTTGTTGCTGCCTCTTTTAAAATTGCTAAAGCATCATTATCGGTCTTTTGACGCAGTTCATCAAAACTTCCCCATCGGGTCCTGTCACTTGGAATCTCCGTATTATTCAACCAAGTTCCATTGACATAGCGAAAGAAATCATTGTTTGGTTTTACACTTTTATCCATGTAATTGACATTAATTCCAGGTTCTTTAGTTACCGAAGCACTCTGAGCCTGACTAATTGTAAAACCTAAAATTGCGGGAATTACAAAAAGTAAATGCTTATTCGTATTTTTTTTCATTTTTTATAGTTAATTAGTTATTATTACAAAGCTATCAATAAAACTTTTAAACTTTGTTAAATTAAACTGGAATTAGAGCTTATTATATAGATTATTTCTGACTTTTAAATTTTTCTAACTTTATTCCTATATTTTGTTATTTTCGTATAAAAAAATCCCATTCAGTTGCGTGAATGGGATCTTTTTTAAATTAATATCGATTACCAAATTTTCACGCGGTTACTTGGTTCAACATACATTCCGTCGCCTTTTTGAATTCCAAAAGCTTTATAAAATTCATCCAGATTTTGAATCGGCACATAAGCACGGTACATTCCCGGCGAATGCGGGTCTGTTTTTACTTGGCTTTTTAAAGATTCATCACGCATTTTTGTGCGCCAAACAGTTGTCCACGAAATAAAGAAACGTTGTTCAGGAGTGAAACCGTCGATTAATCCCGGATTTCCATTTTCTTTTAAATACATCTGTAATCCATCAAAAGCAGCATTTACTCCACCCAAATCACCTATGTTTTCACCCAAAGTAAATTTACCGTCCACATGAATTCCAGGCAATGGCTCCAAAGCGCTGTATTGATCAGCCAATGCCGTCCCAAGAGCAGTGAATTGTTTTAAATCTTCGGCTGTCCACCAGTCCACCAGATTTCCATCTGCATTGTATCTCGCACCACTATCATCAAATCCATGAGAAATTTCGTGTCCGATTACCGCTCCAATTCCACCATAATTTACAGCCTCATCCGCTTGATAATTGTAAAAAGGCGGTTGTAAAATAGCTGCGGGAAACACAATCTCATTATATGAAGGATTGTAATATGCATTTACGGTTTGCGGAGACATCCCCCATTCTGTTTTATCAACCGGTTTTTGAAGTTTATCTAACGATTCT
This sequence comes from Flavobacterium xylosi, assembly GCF_042787345.1. NCBI lineage: Bacteria > Pseudomonadati > Bacteroidota > Flavobacteriia > Flavobacteriales > Flavobacteriaceae > Flavobacterium > Flavobacterium xylosi. The sequence goes on from NZ_JBHZPZ010000004.1 coordinate 224,905, forward strand.
TGAAAATTCCAACGAGAAAGATTCTGCACATTTTCAAAGAAACTTCCTCCCTCTTGTGTACTTGCAATTTTCAAAGCAGAATAGTCTTTCCATTTGTCTGGATACCCAATTTTGATCGTAATCTTATTTAATTTTTCAACGGCTTTAACTTTAGTTGCCTCAGACATCCAAGTTAAATTGTTGATTCGGTTTTGGTACGCCAAAACCACATTTTTAATCATTTTCTCTGCTTTTGCTTTTGCTTCGGCAGGAAACATTTTCTCAACGTATAATTTCCCCAAGGCCTCTCCAATGGTGTTATTAACGGTTTGCAAAGCTCGATCTTCACGAGGTCTTTGTTTGATTGCGCCCGTCAACGTTTTACCATAAAAATCAAAGTTAGCAACTTCTATTTTAGTAGACAATTGACCACTTGATTTATTAAGCAAAGACCATTTTAAATATTCTTTCCAGTCCGCTACTTTGTTTTCTTTAAAAACAGTTTCCAGCGCTTTCATATATCTTGGTTGGTTGACGTTTACCGTATCTAATTTTGTAAAACCAATACCTGCAAAATAATTTTGCCAGTTGATTGCCGGCGTCATTTTCTGTAAATCAGCGATAGACGTCGGATTGTATTGCAATCTGTCATCTCTGCGTTCTACTCTATCCAATCTTGGGTTAGACAATGCTGTTTCTAAAGCTAAAATTTTAATCGCACTTTGCTTAGCTTTTGCAGGGCTTTCACCAATTAACTGTAGCATTCTCTCAACGTGAAGTACGTATTTATCTCTTTTTTCTTTAGAATCTTTATCCTCAGAAGAATAATAATCTTTGTCCGGCAAACCTAATCTGCCTACCCCAAGACTCACGGAATTTTTATTACTGTTTTTTTCATCGGCACCAACTCCAACTCCAAAAAAGCCTATTCCTCCAATCGGTTCCATTTCAACCAATAATTTTTGTAAATCCTGAATGTTTTTAACCGCATCAATTTTGGCCAAATACTTTTTTAATGGTTCAATTCCTTTTTTATCTCTTGCTACGGTATCCAAAACAGACTTGAAAAGATTAACCGCTTTCCCTTGATCCGTATTCGACTTGTACATCGGGTTTTTTGAAGCTTCCTTCAATATATCCAATGCATCCTTATCCGTTTTTTTAAGCAATTCGTTGAAACTTCCCCACGAAGTTCTATCACTTGGAATTTCCGTTTTGTCCAACCAAGCTCCATTTACAAATCGGAAAAAATCATCATTTGACCTGATTTTTTTATCCATATTAGAAATATTGATACCCGGTTGCACGTTTACTGGGACACTTTGTGCATGGCTAACTGTGAGTCCAAAGATTGCCGGAATCACAAAAAGAAACTGTTTTTTCATTTTATATAATGGTTTAGACATATACACAAACTTATCAATAAAATTTTTAAATTTTGTTAAATATCTGACTAAAACTACATTTTGTTAAATACCCCCAATTAACAACTCCTTTTTGTATTTTTGTGGCAAATTACTTTTATGAAATCTATTTTATATAAATACCGAAAATTCCTTGGTGTTTTATTAGTCTTCTCTATCATAACGATTTACTTATTTTACGTGGCGCTTAAACCAAGCAAATCATTGCCAATATATAATCCTGCAGATGTGAACCCCGAATTGGTAGACAGTACCGTTCAATATATAAGCAAGTACCACACTATCGTTGATTTTTCTTTTGTAAACCAAAACGGAAAAACTATCACCCAGAGGGATTATGAAGGTAAAGTATATGTCGCTGATTTTTTCTTTACCACCTGCGGTTCTATTTGTCCAAAGATGACCACTAATTTAGCCGAAGTTCAAAAAGCAATCCTTAATAACCCTAAGGTAATGTTATTGTCACACACCGTTTTTCCAGAAACGGACAGCGTTCCTATTTTGAAAGCGTATGCGATCAAAAATGGAGTTGTTGACAGCAAATGGAACTTGGTCACCGGCGACAAAAAAGCCATTTATACGATGGCCAGAAAATCCTATTTGGCGGTTAAATTAGGAAAACCAGAACAATTGTATGACATGGTTCATACCGAAAATTTTGTCTTGGTTGACACCAAAAGAAGGGTTCGCGGTTTTTACGACGGAACTAAAAAAGAAGACATGAAACGTTTGATAGAAGATATTGGTTTTTTATGCACGGAATAAAAACAATTATAAATTTGGATTCCAACCTTTTCATTATCAATCTAATTAACAGCCGCAAAATAGCATCTTTAATTTGCCTAAAAAAGGTACAAAAATGATAATTATCATTTGTTTTGGTATTATAATATGTACTTTTGCAATCTTAATTCAATCTAAATAAGATTTGCGAACTACGATACATTCTCTCAAAAAAGGCGAAAAAGCCATTATCAAAGATTTTGACATTGACACCGTTCCCTTGAAGCTATTAGAAATGGGATGTTTACCTGGAAACATGGTGGAATTACTTCAAATCGCTCCATTCGGAGATCCTCTATATTTGAATATCAATAATGGTTCCCATGTTGCTATTCGCGTGGAAACAGCCAGAGAAATCGAAGTTGAAATAATCAAAACCAACCTATGGTAAGCAATCGAAACATTAATGTCGCTTTAATTGGAAATCCTAACGTAGGGAAAACTTCGGTTTTTAATCAGTTAACGGGTTTAAACCAACAAGTGGGGAATTATCCCGGAATCACCGTTGAAAAAAAGATGGGATTTTGCAAATTACCCAATAATGTCAAAGCCAATATTCTGGATTTACCAGGAACATATAGTTTGAATGCGAGTTCCATTGACGAGAATGTAGTTATCGAATTATTACTGAATAAAAACGACAAATTATATCCAGACGTAGCTCTTGTGGTTACCGATGTAGAAAATTTGAAACGTAATTTATTGCTTTTCACCCAAATAAAAGATTTAGAAATCCCAACTATTCTGGTCATAAACATGGCCGATAGGATGGCGTATAAAGGAATAACACTGGACATTCCTTACCTTGAAGAACACCTGAAAACTAAGATTGCACTGATCAGTTCCCGAAAAGGTTTTGGAATTGATGCCTTAAAAAATTTGATTGTCACTTACAAAACAATCTCCACCGAACCTTGTTTGAATGCGTCTAGTATTGATGCTGAATATTTCAATACACTACGCAAAACATTCCCGAATCAATTGTTATATAAACTGTGGTTAGTCATTACACAGGATGTAAATTTCCTGAATTTAGATCGTAATGAAATCCGAAGTTCGTTTACTAAATCACATTCTGATTTGAAACGTTTGCAACAAAAAGAAACCATAAAACGCTATCAGTTTATCAATGATGTGCTGAAAGTAGGAATGAAAATAGATGAAACTGTCGCTAAAGATTTCCGAAGCAAACTGGATCGTGTGCTCACGCATAAAGTTTGGGGTTACGTGATTTTCTTTTTAATCTTATTCGTGATTTTTCAATCCATTTTTGAATGGTCAAAAATCCCAATGGATTTTATCGACAGCACTTTTGCTTCGTTAAGCACTCTTGCTGCCGAAAAATTGCCTGCGGGAGTTTTAACCAATTTAATTTCACAGGGAATCATTCCCGGCATTGGTGGGATTTTGATATTTATCCCACAGATTGCCTTCTTGTTCATGTTTATTTCCATACTTGAAGAAAGTGGCTATATGAGCAGAGTCGTTTTCCTGATGGATAAAATCATGCGGAAATTTGGATTGTCCGGTAAAAGTGTTGTACCGCTTATCTCCGGAACAGCCTGTGCAATTCCAGCAATTATGGCAACTCGAAATATAGAAAACTGGAAAGAAAGACTGATTACCATTTTAGTAACCCCTTTTACAACCTGCTCAGCAAGATTACCGGTTTATGCCATCATTATTGGCTTAGTAATCCCTGACACTCGCATTTTTGGGATTTTGAATATGCAAGGAATGACCTTGATGCTGTTGTATCTCCTAGGTTTTGGAATGGCTATTTTCTCGGCTTATGTTTTAAATAAAATTCTGAAAATAAAAGGCAAAACCTATTTCGTTGTTGAAATGCCTAACTATAAATTACCGCTTTTCAAAAACGTTGGAATCAATGTTATTGAGAAAACCAAGGCTTTTGTTTTTGGAGCGGGTAAAATCATTTTGGCTATTTCAATCGTCCTATGGTTTTTAGCTTCCTACGGTCCGGGGGCAAATTTCAATAAAGCAGAAAAGATCGTATTGGAAAAAACGAAAGACAAAGCGTTATCAAAAACAGAATTTGAAAATGCAGTAGCGTCACAAAAACTAGAAAATTCTTATATTGGTTTAATGGGAAAAACCATTGAACCTGCTATTTCTCCTTTAGGTTATGATTGGAAAATAGGAATTGCCGTTATCAGTTCATTTGCTGCCAGAGAGGTATTTGTTGGCACATTAGCCACAATCTACAGCGTAGGTGGTAGCGAAAACGAAGTCACTATAAAAAACAAAATGGCTGCTGAAATCAATCCGGAAACTGGAGAAAAGATATTCAATTTTGCCTCAGGGATATCTTTATTGTTATTCTATGCTTTTGCCATGCAATGTGCCAGTACACTTGCTATTACCAAAAAAGAGACCAACAGCTGGAAATGGCCTTTAGGACAACTTATTTTTATGAGCGGCTTTGCTTATGTTGTAGCTTTGATTGCTTATCAAATCCTGAAATAAAAGACTACCGTTTTCCTTTTCCAAAATTTATGTACCCTAAATAAAAATTATTTTAATTTCCAAATTAACAGTATCGCAAAACATAGAAATCACACAAATTTTTTAATAAGTTTTGCGTATTTCCCAGCAAAATTCAAATTCCAACATACGTATAATCTTTAAGTTGACGATTATATCAATTTACTCAACCTGGAAATTCTGCCAGAACGTGGACGATTTATTGAACAAATGTTAAAAATGAAAAATTATTATTTTTAATTTGTCTAAATAAGATTAACGTTCTAAATTTGCCCGAAAGAACTAATATAAATATCAAGAACATGAAATACACGTTTTCACTATGTATGTGTTTACTAATAACAGCGTTTTACGCACAAGAAATTGAGCGTCAACAAAACGACACAATAAAAAATTTGCTACCAGTCTTGGTAGCTCTAAAAATTCAAAGTCCTGAGCGTATGCCAGATGTTAAAGAAAATGTACTTTATTCCGGGAAAAAAAATGAAGTGTTAAAACTTTCTAACATTAATGGAAACTTTACAACTAATAATGCGAGAGAAACTTTTTCTAGAGTACCTGGTGTAAACATTTGGGAAAACGAAGGATCGGGTATACAAATCAATGTAGGTGTAAGAGGCTTAAGTCCTAACAGAAGTTGGGAATTAAACACTAGACAAAACGGATATGACATTTCATCGGATGTTTTTGGGTATCCAGAAGCGTACTACAACCCGCCACTTGAGGCAGTAGAAACAATCGAATTGATACGCGGAGGAGCTTCACTACAATTTGGACCTCAATTTGGGGGAATGATAAATTATGTTCTAAAAAGAGAAACAAAGAAAAAATTTACTTTTGAAACCCAAAATAGCATCGGTAGTTATGGCTTAATGAGCTCTTACAACGCTATTGGTGGTACCCTAAAAAACTTTTCGTATTACTTATATAACCATTCAAGAAGCGCTGATGGATGGAGACAAAACGGAGAATATACCGTACGAAATACCCATGCGTTCTTAGAATACCGTTTTACTCCAAACACTAAAATTTCTGCTGAGTATACCAATATGGATTACCAAATGAAACAATCTGGAGGGTTGACCGATGCTCAATTCGAACAAAATCCGCAGCAATCCTTACGCAATCGCAACTGGTTTGGTACGCCTTGGAATGTGTTATCGATACAATTAGACACTAAGATTAATGAAAATTTAACGTCTAACACCAAATTATTTGGTCTTATTGGAGAGCGCAACAGTGTTGGGTTTACTGCAACACCAAATGTTGCTGACGCTATAAATCCTACTACAGATAACTATGCCAACCGACGAGTAGATCGTGATTTTTATGAAAACTTTGGTGTAGAAAACAGAAATGTTTACAAATACAAATTAGGTAAAACATCCCATAACTTAGCTTTTGGGGCACGTGCATACCAGGCAACAACTATTCGTAAACAAAGCGGAAATGGTACAACAGGAAGTGATTTTGATTTATCTGTAAATCCTGATTATACAAGAAACATAAAATTTAAGACTGAAAACATCGCATTTTTTGCAGAGAATCAATTTAGAGTTAATGAAAAATTTAGTGCTACGCCGGGAGTTCGTTTTGAACACATTACCTCTAATGGTGCTGGTTTGTTTGCTGTAGATAAAGGTGCAAATGTAAATTTTGACGCAGCACCAATTGTGCGTAACAAAGCGTTGTTTGGACTTGGATTAGAATATAAATTTGCTAGTACCAATGTGTATGCTAATATATCTCAAGCTTACAGACCGATACTTTTCTCTGACTTAACGCCTCCTGCAGTTACAGATGTGATTGATCCAAACTTAAAGGATGCAAGCGGTTACAATGCTGATTTGGGATATAGAGGAAATATAAACAACTACATCAACTTTGACATTGGTTTATTTTACCTTCAATACAACAATCGTATTGGTGGAGTGAGGCAGTTTACAAATAATGATCCATCACAAGGAACTTTCTTGTACAGAACGAATTTAGGAACTACTGTAAACAAGGGTGTTGAAAGCTTTTTTAATATCAATATTACACGTTTTCTTAATATAGAAAATAAAGTGGGGAATGTAGACTTTTTTGCTTCAATGAGCTTTATTGACAGTCGCTACACCGATTTTGAAACTTTTACAACAACAGGAACACCACCTAATACGGTAATAAAAAGTTCTAATCTGGACGGTAAAAGAGTTGAAAATGCGCCTCGTTACATTCATAATCTAGGGCTTTCATGGGGAAAAAACAACATATCAACTACGCTACAGTACCGCTTAACAGGAAAAATATTTACAGATGCTAATAATACCACAACACCATCTGCAAATGGAGTAACCGGAATGCTAGATAAATACAATGTGTTTGACTTTTCATCAGAATATAAATTCTTAGAAAACTACAACATCAGAGCAGGAATAAACAATGTTTTTGATGAAGCTTATGCTACTAGAAGAGCTGGAGGTTATCCAGGTCCGGGAATTTTACCCGGAGAAGGAAGAACATTTTACATTTCCATTGGTGCAAAATTGTAATTGAATATGAAATTGCTGTTTCATAATCTGAAATAAATTTTTGGTATTAACTTTGGAATCATGGCACAGTTGTAAAAACTTTGTCATTAGTTTAACGCAAGAAGCAACCCTTTTCGGGTTGCTTTTTCTTATATTTACGATATGGATATTCAAGAAATTTTAGCTTTTTTAGCACTCGGAATAGCACTTGCTTTTTTGATTAAAAAATTCTTCTTCAAAAAGAAAAAATCTGATAAAGATTGCGGTAGTGGCGATTGTGGTTGTCATTAAAATTGTTATTTGGAATTTATTTTTTTTAAACTTTAAAAAAGAAAATACATTTAAATTGGACTATTTTTAAAACAGAATCAAAATAATTTTTTCTTAAAAAATCTACCTGTTACTTTAACCTATTTGATTTAAATTAACTAAATTTACATAGTACAAAGTCTCGTTTTATACTCAAAATCAGTCACTTCCATTTGTAACTTTCAAAATAATGGTTTTTGATTTGAACTTGAATTAAAGATGTATTTTGAACATACTTTCAGGACTTTTAGCTTTACTCTTACGCAGCAATTAAAATTATAGAACTACTATAAAATTGGTGATTGGTATCTTGTTATAATTTAAAAGGAGAAAACTACAAGAAACCTGGATTCAACACCTATCATTATGAAAAAAGTAAACTGTCTTTTTTCATACTTAGTCATTTCATTGGCTACTTTTCAAAAAAATATTTTGTTAAGCAGTAAATGAAAACTTCTTGTGTTTATTATGTTGCAATTGATTTCAAATCAAAAATGAACCAATATCAACTAATCATGAAAAAGTTTGTTTTATTATTATTTATACTAAACACTACATTTCTTTTTGCTCAAAAAGAGATTTCTGGTTTTGTATTAGACAATGCTGGCGTTGCCATTTCAGGCGTTAACGTCACCGAAAAAGGAACAAACAACAGTGTTTCTACTGATTTCAATGGAGCCTACAGTATTAATGTTAAAGAAGGAGCTACTTTGGTCTTTAGTTACTTTGGTTACTCTAAACAAGAATATGACACAATTGAAACTATTCTAAATGTTGTATTATCTCAAGGAGACGGAGACGGTCATAACGAATTTGTCGTGACCGGAACAAGAGCTGCTCCCAGAAGTAATATCACGACTGCGCTTCCCATGGATGTACTATCATCTAAAGAACTAACGGCAACCGGAAGGGCCACTTTTGATAAAGTATTACAGTATAAAATCCCCTCTTTTAACACGGTTCAAACTCCGGTAAACGATGCTACTTCATTACTTGATCCCTATGAAATTAGAAATATGGGACCAAGTCGAACACTGATACTAATCAACGGAAAACGAAAAAATTTAAGTTCGTTACTTTATGTTCAAACGTCCCCGGGTCAAGGGGAAACGGGCACTGACATTTCTGCAATACCAATTGACGCTATCGAACGAGTCGAAATTCTGCGTGACGGAGCCTCACCTCAATATGGTTCAGACGCGATAGCCGGGGTAATAAATATTATATTAAAAAAGAGAGCAGATGAAGGTTCAGCGACTTTAAAAACGGGAATTACAGCTGAAGGCGATGGTGAAATGCTGGGCGTGAGTTTGAACAATGGATCTACAGCGGGCGATAAAGGATTTGTAAATTATACTTTAGATTTTTCGAAAGTAAACTTGGCCAACAGACCCGGAAAAGTGGACGCAGAAGGGGATTTTAATGATTTTGTTAAAATAAATCCAGTTCTATATAACAGTTATGTCAACAATGACAATACTCTTGGAGGTACTAATATAACGGGAATGAACGATATTCAAATTAATACCGTTTTCGAACAATATAAAGGCTCCCCTGACTATAATGCAAAATTAGCCACCATAAATCAAGGTAATATAACAGGAAGGCAAGCCGTAGATGATTTTTTAAAAGAAAAACCGGATGGAGGAAATATAAATGGCTCTCCACAAACAGCTGCCATAAAATTCCTGGTCAACGGTGAATTCAATTTATCTAATGAAACACTGTTGTACTATAATGCTGCTTATGCATATAAAAAAGTAAACTCTTTTGCAAACTACCGAACCCCATATTGGAGATCCATAAAAAATCCATTTGAAAACAGTAGTATTCCAAATTGGAGTAAGTCATCCGTTTATCCCACCTATTTAAAAGATTTTTTTGGTGATGGCACGACCGCTTCCTATAAAGGATATCATCCAGCATTGACTGGGGATTTGAACGATTACAATGCTACTTTGGGTTATAAATCCATAAAGAACGGATGGAATACCGATGCCAGCATAACTATTGGAGGTAATTCGCAAGCCTATAGAGTGGAAAACTCGCAAAACAAATCTGACATAGTAACTTATACAATAGACCCTGCAACGGGACTCCCTATGATCAATCCTGCAACGGGACTTCCTTTTACAACTAACGTTTATAAAGAGAACAGTCCAATATCTTTTAAACCAGGAGGGGCTTCGTTTAACCATATTGTGGGTAACTTAGACATTTCTAAAGTGTTATCTGATAAAATAAGCATTGGTTTTGGCTCGGAGGTCAGAACCGAAACCTTTGTCGTTACCGAAGGAGATAAGGCGTCTTGGGATGGAGAAGGTGCTGATTCTTTTTCCGGGAACAGACCGGAAAACTCAGGCAAATGGAATCGATATAATTTAGGCGGATACTTCGATTTGGCGTATGATTTCAATAAAAATTTCCTGATAAACGGTACGGTTCGTTACGAAGATTACAGCGATTTTGGATCGGCAATTGTTTGGAAATTAAGTTCCAGATATAAATTTTACAAAGATAAAATCACGGTAAGAGGATCCGTCTCCACTGGATTTAGAGCACCAACATTACATCAAATTTACACTCAAAAATCACAATATTCCTTAGCACCGGGCCAGGGAATACAGATTAGCGGGTTAATCAATAATATTTCTGTACAGGCAAGTGTTTTAGGCATTCCTGAATTAGAGGCCGAAAAATCAACTAATATCACTGTAGGAATAGGAGCCAAACCTCTGAAAAACTTTAATTTCACTGTTGATTACTACAATATTAAAGTAAAGGACAGAATCATCTTAGGAGACAAAGTAGAAACACAATTTGGTTCCGTTGCCTGGTTTGAAAATTCTTTCGATTCGAGAACTTCAGGATTGGATGTAGTCCTTAATTACGGTATTATAAAATTAGCAACCGGAGAATTAAATTTCAATTTGTCCGGAAACGTAACTTTTGAAAACAAAAGAATTTCACCGGTTGCCAGTGATAATTTTGGGGCGACACTTGATGCATTAATGTTTACATCAAGGCCCGAAACAAAATGGATTTTGGGAGCCAATTACAAATTTAAAAAAATTGACTTATCCCTTAACAACACCTACTTCGGAAAAACAACATTCAAACAAGATGGTTTAGATCCAAACTTAAAAACTGAGTTTATACCAAAAATAGTCACTGATGTAGGAATTAATTACGCTGCAACCGATAAAGTAACAGTGGCCTTTAATGTGAACAATTTATTAAACGTATTACCCGAATGGAAATTTAAAGCTGAAAATGCTGCCGGAACTGCCATTTTGAATGATCCCGCTCAAGTAAAATCACAGTTTAACTTGATTACATTCAATGGCCGCTATTCTCAAATGACCTATCAAGGATATCACTTTAGCCAATTAGGAACCTTGTTCAGCTTGTCTTTAAGCTATAAATTCTAAAACAGAATTCTGATCCGCCAACACTTCATTAAAAACAAAATCTATGACACTTAAAAACCGCATATTTTTTCTGGGAGTAATCATCATACTGATGGGAGCAAATCCAATGTCAGCCCAAGAGAATTCAGAGGTGCAAGAATATGCGTTAAAAGCCGATTTTTTGTATCGTTTTGTAGATTATGTTTATTGGAAAGAGTATTCAAAAAAACAGACTTTTAAGATTGCTATTCTGGAAGAAAGCCCAATTACAACTTCATTACTTAACGTTACTAAAAACAAAAAAATTGAGGTAAAGGAATATAAAAATCTGAACGATTTACGTTTCTGTAACATTCTGTTTGTGCCTTACAATTGTACAATTCCAATTGAAACAATTCTAGCTAAATTTTCCGGAAAACCAATATTGATTGTAACCGAACAAAATGGTTATGGAAAAAAAGGGGCGCATATGAATTTTGTCATCGTTGAAAACAAATTAAAATTCGAAGTAAATCTAAAAGCAATAAATAAAGCCGGAATTGGAATCAGTTCCTTCTTATTACAGCACGCCATTATTGTGCAACAATAGTCTTGAAAAACAACCAATAAATGATGAATCTACGCAACATCTCCATTAAAAATAAACTGGTACTCATGCAGGTTTTCACCTCGGCATTAGTGTTAGGAATTTGCATTACCTCTTTTGTGCTGATTGACATTAAAGGATTCAAAGACAGAAAAGCGGTAAGTTCAACTGCCATTGCCCAAGTGGTGGGCTTTAATATCGTTTCTGCTCTAGAGTTTCTGGATGATGCCGCCGCGAATAAAATTCTATCGGAATTAAAAGTGCAACATGATATTTTGAATGCAAATATATTGGACAAAAAAGGTAAAGTCTTTGCATCCTATACTAAAAAGGGATCCAATCCAAAATATCAATTTGCTGTTCCCGCGATGGATCAAAAAAGCTTCTTGTTTACCAACGAAAATCTTTTTGTTTACAGCAAAATCAAAAAGGATAATAAAACGATAGGATTAGTTTGTATCCGCTTTGAATTATCAGAATTGAATAAAATAAAAATGGACATTTTGAGTCTGGGTGTTGTACTACTACTTGTCGGAATCGGACTTGCATTTCTAATTGCCATTTTTATAAAAAAATACATCTCGAAACCCTTGTTGAATTTGGTAAAAGTGATACAACAAATAAAGGACACAAATGATTATACAACCCGCACGGTAGTTGAAGGAAAAGATGAAATTAGTATTCTTTCCTTCGGGCTTAATGACATGCTTGCCACTATTGAAAAAAGAGATAATGAAGTGGCACAATCCAAAGAACAGTTGAATGAACAAAACATACTTTTACAATCGGTTATTCAGAATATGGGTGATGGATTAGTCGTTGCAGATGAAAATGGAAAATTCATCATTTGGAATCGAGCTGCGGAAAAAATAATTGGAATTGGCCTGCTGGATATCCCCGAAGAGAAATGGGCTGAAACCTATGGCATATTATGGCCAGACACGAAAACCACTTTAGCTACTGCTGACCTTCCCATAGTTAAAGCGTTGCATGGTGAAGAAGTAGACGATATGGAAATATTTATACAAAATTACAAAAAAACCGAAGGCAATTTTGTCGTGATATCTGCCAGACCTTTAAAGGACTCGGCTGGCAAGATCAATGGGGCTGTGGCTGTTTTTCATGATATTACAGAACGAAAAAATTCTGAAAACGAAATTAAAAAACTAAATGAACAACTGGAACAAAAAGTAACCGTGCGCACCGCCCAATTAGCAGAAGCCATAGAAACCCTTCGCAAAAGCGAGGAAAAATATCGCGAAATAGTTGAAAACATAAGTGATGTAGTTCATACTACTGATTTCAAAGGTTATTTTACCTACATTAATCCTGCCTGCAAAAAACTGACAGGCTACACTCAAGATGAACTTACAGGAAAACATTTTTCAGAACTGGTTGCTCCAGATTGGAAAGACCGAGTGGCGGAGTTTTACTTAAATCAATTTAAAAATAAAATAGACGAAACGGTATTTTCATTCCCCATCCTTACCAAATCAAGAGAACAAAAATGGGTAGAACAAACGGTAATGCAGTTGCGCGAAGGAAATACGATTACTGGACATAAATCTATTATGAGAGATATCACGGAACGCAAAGCCGCTGAACAAAAACTGAAAGAAAGCGAAGGCCAATTGCAAACCATATTTAATGAGGCGCCTGATGCTTTGATTGTAATAAATGATGAAGGAATCATCATGAGATGGAATCCGCAAGCCGAAAAAATATTTGGCTGGACAATTATAGAAGCTTTAGGCAAACGAATGCATGAATTAATTATGCCAAAACAACACCGAGCGAATCATTTAAAAGGACTTGAACATTTTATAGATACCGGTGAAGGGCCAATTCTTAATAAAACATTTGAAACCACAGCAATTAACAAACAAAATATTGAGTTTGATATTGAGCTAACCGTGTCACCCGCTACCATTTTAGGCAAGTATATCTTCATTGCTTTTGTTAAAGACATATCATTAAGAAAAGAAATGGAAAGTCAAAAAATTGAAGCCGATAAATTAGTGCATCTTAATGAACTAAAATTGAAATTGATTCTTGAAAATATTGGTGAGGGAATTATTGTAACTGACAGCCAAAAAAGAATTGTTTTGTCCAATCACATGGCGGAAGAAATTATAGGAATAAAACAAGATCCTTCAACTCCCACTACTCTGGATTGGTCAACGAAATATAATTTATATTATCCTGACGAAAAAACCGTTTTCCCTGCCCAGAATCTTCCGTTGGATAAGGCATTAAAAGGAGAGTCAACTGATGACGTCGAAATAATAATTGAAGATTCGGAAACTAAAACCAAAAAACGGGTTATCATTAGCGGCAGACCAATAATAGACGAAAATAATTATGTAATAGCCGCTGTTGCGAATATAAAAGACATTACTTATTACAAAGAACTGGAGGTCGCTTTAGAGGAAAGCGAGCAGAAATACAGAAAATTGATTGGCTTTAAAAAGGGATAAGAACAGACTTATTTTATATACCCAATTTTTATATAATAGTCCTTTTTGTCAACAACTACGCCTTGTTTTGGATAAGGAAAAACACCGATGTTTTTTATTTTTCTTTGCTTTTCAGGAAGATATTTAGAAAACCATTTTTTGTTTTCCTCCATGTTTTTCATCGAAAAGACCATCGTATTATCCTCAACTAACTTTGAATCTTTATAAACCGATACAACGGCTGAAGCCTCCCCAGCCCATACACAGGTTACTCCTTCCGGACAACGGGAATCATTTACTACTTCTTTAAAAACTATTTGATAGCCACTTTTTTTAAGGCACTTTTTCTGCGTAATTTTTACATGTTTAATATTTTCTTTTGGTGTGGCTTGTGCGAATGCCAGCGTATTAAATAAGACTAGGAATAACAGTAGTGACTTTTTCATAATTGATTGTTTTTATAATTGTTCTTTCAAAGATAACACCAAATTTCCTAATTCAACTTCACAAAAAGGTTGCTGGCAATTTTATTAGAAATCGTCAAATCTTTATTGTCCATTTTTATTTTTAATGACAAGTCGAAACTTTCCTTTGCTATGATTTCAATTTTAGAACCCAGTGCAATTCCTTGCTTGTCCAGATATTTCAAAAATTCTGAAGAGGTATCTTTAACGCCAACACAAATCCCTGTTTGATTTTCATGCAATTCCGACAGCAATTGTTTTTCAATTTTAATGATTCGGCCATCGGCATCCGGAATGGGATCGCCATGCGGGTCTTCCGTTGGATTTCCCAGAAAATCATCCAGTTTATTGATGAGTTTTTCGGACTTTATGTGTTCCAATTGTTCTGCGATATCGTGCACCTCATCCCAAGAAAAATCCAATTTTTCAACCAGAAAAACTTCCCAAAGTCGATGTTTCCTGACAATCATTTTTGCGGATAATTTCCCTTTTTCGGTCAATGAAACACCTTGGTATTTTTTATAGTTTATTAAATCTTTTTCAGCTAATTTTTTGAGCATATCCGTCACAGAGGATGCTTTAGTTTCCATCATTTCAGCAATAGCATTGGTGCTTATTTCTGAATCCGAAATAATCGTTAAATGATATATCGTTTTAAGGTAATTTTCTTCTGAAAAGGTCATTTGAATTTAGATTTAAGATTAGTGATTAATGATTTTAGATTTTTAGTCATCCCTTAGATATACCCGGGATGACAACACAAATTCACACAAATACATTGTACATCAATAAGGTCTTAATACTTGATATAACATACTTAATACCGTTTTCAATTTTTTACTATAAGCAATGGAATGGAGATTTCATGACGCAATTTATCAACGGTAGTTCCAAAGACTAAATCCTTGAATCCAGTATGACCGTGCGTTCCCATGACCAGGATGTCGAAATTCCCTTCATTGATGATATTGGGAATTACTTTATTTGGTTTTCCAAATCCTAATTGTATTTCCACTTTATACCCTTTTTCCGAAAGCATTTCTTTGTATTCATTCAGTAGTTTTTCATCTATCAAAGTTTCATGGTCATCAATATTTTCGCCATAAACCATCGCTCCAACTGTTTCCACCACGTGAATCAAGGTGTATTCCGCATCTATTCCGCCCAATTCAAAAGCGTTGTTTAAGGCTACTTCATCTGAGCTGGAAAAATCCACAGAAATGGCAATATTCTTTTTGTTGTAACTTCCGGATTTAGAAAATTGCAGTTTCAAATTATGTGGTGAATGATTTTGAATATCTATTTTCGATTTTGTGACAAAAGGATTCAATACAATATACAGCAACAAAATTAGGAAACTTATTGCCAGCGGAACAACCGTTAACCATAATACAATTGGATTTTCTGAAGCTTCGAGCCATCCGTTTATTTCGTCAAAAACCAATTTGGAGTTAAGCGAAACAATAATTAATGCGATAAGCCAGGCAAAAATCCTTGTGGGTTTGCCAATGTGAAAACCTTTCATTTTTGATTTATCGCTCACAAAATGAATCAATGGAATAATGGCAAAACCCAATTGCAAACTCAAAATCACCTGACTCAATATCAGTAATTTACCCGTAACGCCTTCGCCAAAAATTGAAATCACAATGACTGCCGGAACGATAGCTATAAGTCGGGTGACGATTCTTCGAATCCAGGGCTGGATGCGTAAATTCAGATACCCTTCCATAACAATTTGCCCGGCCAGTGTCCCGGTAATGGTGGAACTTTGCCCTGCGGCAATCAAAGCCACCGCAAATAATATTGGTGCCCATTTGCTCCCCAAAAGAGGCTCCAGAAATTTATGCGCATCTTGAATCTCTGATACGTTAAACATACCGCTTTTATAAAATGTTGCAGCTGCCAATATTAAAATGGCTGCATTTACGAGAAAGGCCAAATTCAAGGCAATAGTCGAATCAATGAAATTATATTTCAATGCCTCTTTAATCCCCGCTACACTTCTTTCAAATTTTCTGGTTTGCACCAAAGCAGAATGCAAATATAAATTGTGTGGCATCACCGTTGCCCCAATAATTCCGATGGCGATATATAAAGCGGCTTCTCCGGGCAGTGAAGGAATCAAACCGTAAATCACCTTATCCAATTCAGGCTGGGCGAATATCATTTCAAAAATGAATGAAAACCCAATGATTCCAACCAATACAATGATGAAAGCTTCCATTTTTCGGATGCCTTTATTGATTAGAAACAGCAATAAAAAAGTGTCTAAAACCGTAATCAAAACTCCTTCGATCAATGGGATGTCAAACAATAAATTAATACCGATTGCCATTCCCAGAACTTCGGCCAAGTCACAGGCAGCGATAGCAATTTCGGCAAGAAAATAAAGAATATAATTGATGAATCTAGGATAGGTTTCCCTTGAGGCCTGCGCCAAATCACGCTGGGTAACAATACCTAGTCGGGCACTTAAACTCTGCAGCAACAAAGCCATAATATTACTCATCAATAAAACCCAAATCAAGGCATAACCAAACTGGCTCCCCCCCGCAATATCGGTTGCCCAATTTCCCGGATCCATATATCCCACACTAATCAAATAAGCCGGTCCTGAAAAAGCTAATATTTTTCTGAATACCGATGTTTTGTTGTGAGCCGCTACCGATCCGTGAACTTCTTCTAAAGATTTTCCCATGGTTGAATTTAAATTATTGACACAAAAGTAATTAAAAAATTTGTTTTGGGAAATATAATTTTTAGCTTTGCCTAAACTTAATTTAAGTATAGTGAAAAAATTATGTGTTATATTTGTTTTTCTTGTTGTAAATTTTAGTTACGCACAAGAAAAAACTTTTGTATCGGGACTCGTTTCGTCAGAAAACAAGCGTGTTCCGGGTGCAAGTATTGTTTTAATGGGAACTAATTATAAAACGGAAACGGATAGCTTAGGCAACTATAAATTAGAGAATATTCCAGAAGGTAATTATAAAATTCAGGTGATAGCCAACAGTTTTCAAACATCCAGAAAAAATATAATTGTCAAAAAAGACGGAAATACAATCGTAGATTTTGAACTCTCCACTATTGAAAATCAACTCAACGAGGTGGTCGTTTCAGGAACTTTAAAAGCGGTAAAGAGATTAGAAAGCGCTGTTCCTGTTGAAGTTTATTCCCCAATATTTTTTAAAAAAAATCCTACTGCAAGTATTTATGAAGCGCTGCAAAACGTAAACGGAGTCCGACCGCAACTTAATTGTGGTGTTTGCAATACAGGCGATATTCACATCAACGGACTGGAAGGCCCGTATACTTTAGTTTTAATAGACGGAATGCCCATTGTAAGTAGTTTATCGACCGTTTACGGATTATCCGGAATACCGAATTCTTTAGTCGAAAGAATTGAAATTGTAAAAGGTCCTGCATCCTCCTTATACGGCAGCGAAGCCGTTGGCGGATTAATTAATATCATTACTAAAAACCCGATAAATGCTCCTTTATTTTCTGCGGATGTTTTTACCACTTCTTGGCTTGAAACCAATGTAGACTTAGGAGTAAAATGGAATGTTGGTAAGAAAGCAACAGCGCTCTTAGGTCTGAATTATTTCAATTACAACAATAGAATTGACAACGACACCGATGGGTTTACTGATGTTTCACTCTCAGACCGAATTTCACTTTTTCAAAAATGGACCTTTCACAGAAACGAAAATCGATTATTCACTATAGCGGCACGCGGTGTTTATGAAGATCGTTTTGGCGGTGATATGCGCTGGGAGAAAAAACACCGTGGAGGAGACGAAATTTACGGCGAAAGTATCTATACAAAACGAGCGGAACTTTTAGGAAGTTATCAATTACCATTTCAAGAAAAATTGATGCTTTCATTCTCTGGAAACGTTCATTATCAAGACAGTCGTTACGGCCTTACAAACTATATTGCCAACCAAAAAATTGGTTTCCTGCAATTAACCTGGGATAAGAAATTAGGGAAAAATGATATGCTTGCAGGAATTGCGACCAGATATAATTATTATGACGATAATACACCAGCAACATCCGTTTCAGGAAACAACAATCCAGAGAAAACCTGGCTACCGGGGATCTTTGTTCAGGATGAAATCACGTTCACTGAAAAACAAAAACTATTATTAGGGATGCGCTATGATTACAATTCTTTTCACGGGAGTATTCTGACACCTCGATTAGCGTATAAATGGAAATTGAACGACAATAATATCCTTCGTTTGAATACCGGAACGGGCTTTAGAGTAGTCAATCTATTTACCGAAGATCATGCTGCTTTAACCGGTGCTCGGGAAATTGTAGTTGCCAATAACTTGAAACCGGAACAATCGATAAATGCCAATTTGAATTATATCAAGAAAATTAATTTCAGCAATGGAACATTTATCGGAATTGAAACGTCCTTTTTCCATACCCGATTCGGCAATAAAATTGTTTCCGATTATAAAACTGATCCCAATAAAATAATTTACGACAACATCAACGGATACGCAATAAGCCAAGGAATTAGCACAAATATTGACTTCAATTTCCACAACGGATTAAAGATTATAACAGGCGCTTCTTTTCTTGACAATAAAAATGTTGAAAACGGTGTAAAGGAAACGCCCTTTCTAACCGAAAATTTTACTGCCACCTGGAGCGTATCCTATAAAATAAAAACTATCGATTTGAATATTGACTATACCGGAAATTTGTACGGCCCAATGAAATTACCATTATTAAGTCCTTTAGATCCTCGAAGCCCAAACTCGCCGTGGTATAGTTTGCAAAACATTCAATTCACTTATTCCGGTTTAAAAAACTTTGAATTCTATGCCGGAATTAAAAACCTATTGAATTTTCTGCCAAAACAGAATAATCCATTTCTAATTGCAAGAACTGAAGATCCTTTTGACAAAAATGTGGAGTATGACACTAACGGACAAGTTTTGGCAACACCCCAAAATCCTTATGGTTTGACGTTTGACACTACGTATGTTTACGGCCCTAATCAAGGAATTCGCAGCTTTTTTGGACTGCGCTATAATTTAAAGTAAATGAGAAAAAAACTCTTTTTGCTGATACTGATATTTGGCGTGATTCCATCTGGTTTTGCACAGTTAAACTTGATTTCTTTTGAACAAATCGATAGCCTGCAAAATATTGACAAAAGAAAAGTTATAGTTTTCATTCATACAGATTGGTGCCAATTTTGCCATGCAATGAAAAACACAACGTTCAAAAATGAAAACATTATAAAGGAATTAAACGACAATTTTTATTTTGTTGATTTTAATGCGGAAGAAAAACGAACGATTGTCTTCAACAAAGCCGCTTTTAAGTTCAAATCCACAGGAAATAATTCCGGAATTCATGAACTGGCTATACAATTAGGAACCATTAACAAACAGCTGAATTATCCCGTTTTATGTGTTTTAAATAGTGAAAACGAAATCGTTTTTCAAGACAACAACTGCATAAAACCAAAAGAATTTAGAGTGATTTTAGAGAAACTAAAAGAATAAAATGTCTATTTTTGGTGTAATTGTCAATTTTTCCAATGAAACACTTCGACTATATCTTTACCGGAACCGGTTTGTCCGCTTTGATGACCGTTTATAAAATGGTACTTTCAGGAAAATTCAAAGACAAAAGTATTTTGCTTATTGATGAAAACACTAAAAAAAGTAACGACAGAACCTGGTGTTTCTGGGGAAAAGAAGAAGTGATTTGGCACAAATCCATTTCCAAAAAATGGGATTCGGCACTGTTTGCCAATAAAGACTTTCGTAGAGATTTAGATTTAAAACCATATCAATACAACATGGTTCGTGGCTTGGATTTTTACACCCAAGTATTTGATTTGATTTCGAAACAAGAAAATATCACTTTCGTCAATCAAAAGGTAACAGCGATTGAAGAATCTGAAAATGTGATTCTGATACAAACTGCTTCTGAAAGTTTTTCCTGTTCCAAACTACTCAACAGTATTTACAACAAACAAAAAGCTGAAAATCAGACCAAATATCCTGTTTTACAACAGCATTTTATTGGTTGGTTTATCAAAAGTGAGCAACCCGTTTTCAATCCAGAACAAGCTACATTCATGGATTTTTCGGTGGAACAAAAAGGCAATACCCGTTTTATGTATGTATTGCCTACATCAAAAACAGATGCTTTGTTGGAATACACTTTGTTTTCTAAAAATTTACTTCCGAAACAGGAATACGAAACCGAAATCAAAAACTACATTCAAAAACTTGGTATCACTAATTACGAAATCATAGAAAAAGAACAAGGCAGTATTCCCATGACCTGTTACCCTTTTTGGAAACTCAACACCAAAAACGTCATTAACATTGGCACTTCCGGTGGTTGGACTAAAGCCAGTACAGGTTATACTTTTAAAAACTCCGATAAAAAATCCACTGAATTGGTTTTATTCCTTACAACTGAAACGGACTTTACAAAGTTTCATAAAAGAACTAAATACTGGCTTTACGATCTGTTATTGTTGGATATTTTAGATCGAAAAAATGAATTGGGAAGTTCTATTTTTTCTTCCATGTTCAAAAAAGGAAATCCAACATTAATTTTTAAATTCCTAGACGAAGAAACATCATTGACGGAAGACATTAAAGTAATTTTAAAATGTCCTAAAATATTATTCATTAAAGCTATTTTCCATGTGGCTTTCAGAAAAATAAAATAACAATCAAACTATAACAAAACTTTATAGTTCAGATAAACGGGTTGGTTTTAAACTTTGTAACTTTGCAACTTGAAAGTATAAATTTTAAAATAAAAAATATGTATCCAGAAGAAATGGTAAAACCAATGCGTGCTGAATTAACTGACGCAGGTTTTCAAGAATTACATACAGCTGACGCAGTTGAAAACGCAATAAAATCTGAAGGAACTACTCTTGTAGTGGTTAATTCTGTTTGTGGCTGTGCGGCAAGAAATGCGCGTCCAGGAACAAAAATGAGTTTAGACAATGCTAAAAAACCAGCTCATTTAGTGACGGTTTTTGCAGGTGTTGATAAAGATGCTGTGGATGCAGCCAGAGGATTTATGTTTCCTTTTCCTCCATCTTCACCAAGTATTGCATTATTCAAAGACGGTGAATTAGTTCACATGTTAGAGCGTCATCACATTGAAGGTCGTCCGGCAGAATTAATCGCTGAAAACTTAAAAGATGCTTTCAACGAATACTGTTAATACAGTAAAAAATTAAACTAAAACCATCCTCTAGCGGATGGTTTTTTTTTATTCTATTAATTTTTATAAAAACACTTATCTATTTTTTCAAAAATTAAACGGCCGTACCGCCCCCTTTTCTAAATCCTATCAATTGCCGGTATTTTAACTCCGTTTCTTTCAATTCTTGTTCCAGTTGTTTGTATTTACTTATATCTTTAATGGTCACAACTGCGGCAACTACTTTATTATTTTGATCTACCAATGGCCTGCCACTAATAAGAACCCGTTTTTTTTCCTGCGCAACCGGGTTCCACAAAACTACTTCAACATCATCGGTTATTTCACCATTCAATGCTCGTTCCATTGGCAAATTTTGAGAAGGGAAAATAGTTTTTTCATCAGGGAAATACAATTCGAAATGATCGGTCAAATGAGACGATATCTTTTCATCCTCTTCAATTCCAAAAATTTCATTAGCAATTTCGTTTGCCAGCACTATTTTTTTATCGGCATTGGCGACAATCACCCCTTCCCCTATATTCTCCACTATCAATCTTAATTTTTCTTCATTTTCATAGAGTTCGTCGATCGCGGTTTGTTCTTCCTCTTCTAATTTAACCAGTTCTGTAACATCCCGTCCAACGGAGTAAAACACCCCTTGCTGAAGATCCATATTGCTATTCCAGTCCAGCCATTTGTAGAATCCGTCTTTGCATAGAAATCGGGTTCTAAAATTGACAACCGGTTCGCCTTTTAAGTGTTTAGATAAAATTTCAGTGGCTGTTGCCTTGTCGTCCGGATGAATTAAATCCATAAATTTCAATCGATCCATATCCTCCTGATTATAACCAAGTGTTTTGCTGAAAGCCTGATTAATTTTAATAAAATGGTCTCCCTTGGCCACGGTAAGAATGTCGAATGCCATATTAAAAAACATATTGGATATTTTCAAGGATTCTTCATTTTGTATTTTTTCAGTAACATCTCGAGCCACAGCATACATTTTTCCAGTCTGAACATCAATTGCACTTGACCATTCCAACCATTTATAAGACCCGTCTTTACAGAGTGCTCTGGCTCTATAATTCAGCATAGTCCCTCCATTTTTTAATTTTTCAATCGCTACAGTAGATGCTTTAAGATCATCCGGATGGGAAAAAGACAAAAATGGCTTCTCATCCATTTCTTTTTGAGTAAAACCCAGAATTCTCGTGAAAGCCGGGTTTACTTTTATAAAGTAATCCCCTTTGGCTACGACAAACAATTCATACGACATGTTAAAAAATTTCTCCGTTTCCGTTAAAGATTTTTCAATTTTTTTAATTTCTGTAACATCCCTTCCAACAGCATATAGAAGTCCCGTTGAAACATCCGGATAAACGGACCATAAAATCCATTTGAACGACCCATCTTTACACATGTATCTGTTTTCAAATTTCAATGACACGATACCTGTTTGAAGTTTAGCAACTTCTTTTTTGGTGATTTCAACATCATCGGGATGAACATAAGAAAGAAAAGGATGACTTAAGAGTTCTTCTTCAGAGTAACCTAAAATTTTGGTGACCGCCTGGTTTACTTTTATAAATTTATCTGAAGAAGCAATAATCAACATATCCAATGACATACTGAAAAATTTATCTGCTGCTTTAGAGGATTCCTCCAGTTTTTTCCTGTCCGAAATATCGGTAGAAATCCCACCGATGGCATAAACCCTGCCATTAGAATCAAACAAAGGAAATTTCACGGCGATATAAGTATGTGGTCCATCCGGCTGTTGAATCGTCTCTTCTGTTTTTAATTCGCGAAGTGCTTTTACCACTTCAAAATCAGAATTCCTATACGCGTCAGCCACACTCTTAGGCAAAAAATCTTCGTCGGTTTTACCTATAATTTCTTCATTGGAAATCTGAAACAAGGACTCAAATTGTTTATTAATCAACAAATACTCCCCATTTATTTTTTTTATAAAAATGGGACTAGTGGTGTTGTCTATTATGGACTGAAGGAGCTGCTTGTTTTCCAAAAGAAGATTTTGAGAAATGTTTTTAGCTTTTAATTGCGCTCGAATAATAAAATAAACCACCATTAATAAGACAATCGAAAGAAAAAAAAGGAAAATTTCTATCCAATTCAATCGGGAATCCATCGTCTGATCTCTTTCCTTGCTAAGCCGTGAAATAAAAATCCATCCCGATGCAATAACAACAAGTACATTGATGACAAACCCTAGGAATATTCTCTTTTCAAAGGAAATTTTCATGGCTCTAAAGTATTAAATTCAACATCTGACAAGCTTAACAAAAATAAACTTACACACTTGAAAGTTACTGAATTATATTTACTTTTCAAATAGGGTTTTAAGATATTATCTTACATAACGTCAAGCAACTAAAGAAACCCATCACACAAATTCACCAAGATTCTAAATGATCTTTTGGCAACAATAGCAGCTTTTTTATTTGGAGCTAATCCAGCTCTCATTCCAATCTATGCTAAAAAGCATAGGATTTTCCCTTCCATCTGGGCTAAAAAATTTAGGTCCTCCACAACTTTGTAACTCCGCCACTTTTTCCATACTTTTGCAAAAATAATTTTCTCAACTTAAAACTGTTTATAGCATGCAACTGTATAACACATTAAGCGCAGAAGAAAGAGCCATCATGATAGATGATGCCGGAAAACAAAGATTAACTTTGTCTTTCTATGCTTATGCGCAAATTCAAAATCCAACCCAATTTCGTAACGAATTATTTCTGGCGTGGAATCCTCTTGAGGTTCTGGGCAGAATTTATGTAGCCAGTGAGGGAATCAACGCCCAACTATCACTTCCTGCAGATAATTTCTATGCGTTCAAAGATTCCATCGAAGCCTATGATTTTATGAAAGGTATTCGATTGAATATTGCCGTAGAGCATGACGATCACTCTTTTTTGAAACTCACCGTAAAAGTTCGCGACAAAATTGTTGCTGATGGTTTGGTTGATGAAACTTTTGATGTTACAAATATTGGAATTCACTTAAAAGCGAAGGAATTCAACGATCTTCTCGAAGACCCAAACACGATTGTGGTTGACATGCGAAATCACTACGAAAGCGAAATCGGGCATTTCACCAAAGCCATAAAACCAGATGTAGATACGTTCCGTGAAAGTTTACCAATCATTGAAGAACAACTTTCGGAACACAAACAAGACAAAAAAGTACTGATGTATTGCACCGGAGGAATCCGTTGCGAGAAAGCCAGCGCTTATTTCAAGCACAAAGGTTTTGAAAATGTGTACCAACTCGAAGGCGGAATTATAGAATACACCCGTCAGGTAAAAGCCGAAGGTTTAGAAAGTAAATTCATCGGGAAAAACTTTGTCTTTGATCACCGCCTGGGCGAAAGAATCACAAACGACATCGTTTCCCAATGCCATCAATGTGGCAAACCATGTGACGTGCATACCAATTGCGTGAATGAAGGTTGTCATTTGCTTTTCATCCAATGTGAAGAATGCAAATCTGCCATGGAAGGTTGTTGTTCATCAGAATGTGTGGCTGTAATTCATCTTCCGGAAGAGGAACAAAAAGCCATTCGCAGAGGAATCAAAAACGGCAATATGATTTTCAAAAAAGGGAAATCAGACGTCTTGACTTTTAAAAACAACGAAGAAACTCATGGTGTTTTTGTTGCTGAAAAACCATCCCGAAGCGTCGGAACTACAGTTAAAAAAGCACAAAAAGTAAAGAAAATATACATCGGAAAAGGAACTCACTTTTTTCCCAAACCAAGTATTGGCCAATTTATTATTGAAGAAAACGAAATCAAAATTGGTGACAAAATCTTAATCAAAGGTTCCACAACCGGAGAACAGGAAATGATAATTGAAAATATGTTTGTTAATGAAGTCGCTTCAAAAATTGCATCTTCTGGAGATACTTGTACTTTCAAATTACCTTTTAGGATACGTTTGTCGGATAAATTGTATAAAGTTGTAGATTAGTGGAAATTTAAAACTAATTGTATGCCATATTCCTTTAATAAATTATGGATTCATGCTGTTTGGGCAACCAAAAACAGGAGTGAATTAATAGATTTTTCAATAGAAAAACAAGTATACGACTATATCAGACAAGAATTAATTGACTTGGGATGCCCCGTCAGAATCATTAATGGAATGCCGGATCATGTTCACGCCTTATTTTTATTAAATCCACAAAAATCAATTGCAGATGTAATAAAACAAATTAAAGGCAGCTCCTCGCATTCTATAAATGGAGAGAATTTAATGCTTGAAAAATTTGCTTGGCAAACAGGTTATGCCGCTTATTCCGTTAGTGAATCTCAATTAGAAGCAGTTTATTATTATATAAAGAATCAAAAGCAACATCATTTAAAGAAAAGTTCTCAAGATGAATATGACGAATTTATAAAATTACATGGGCTAAACCAAAGTTGAAACTAGTAGCAATGTTCAAATGGAATCAAACATAACCATAGCCAACAGTTTCAACGGTTGGAGTCATTCGTGAGGAAAACAATTTTTGAAAAACAATGTGCTATTTTATTACGGTACCAAAGCACCAAAGTCGAAACCATTAGCAATGTTCAAAACACACGCAAACATTAAACCTTAGCAAACCGTTTCAACGGTTGGAGACATTCGTGGGGAAACAATTTTTTGAAAAACAATGTGCTATTTTATTGCGGTACCAAAGCACCAAAGTCGAAACCGTGGGCAATGATCAAAACACACATAAACATTAAACCGTAGCCAACCGTTTCAATGGTTGGAGACATTCGGGTGAGGAAACAATTTTTGAAAATCAAGGTGCTATTTTATTACTTCATCAATGGTTAAAACCGTTGATAATATTTAAAATAAATACAACCATTAAACCATAGCCAACCGTTTCAAAGGTTGGAGACATTCATGGGGAAACAATTTTTGAAAATCAATGTGCTATTTCATTATGTCACCAAACTCGAAACCGTTGGCAATGCTCAAAACACACATAAACATTAAACCATAGCCAACCGTTTCAAAGGTTGGAGACATTCTCGTGAGGAAACAATTTTTTGAAAAACAGTGTGCTATTTCATTACATCACCAACGGTTGAAACCGTTGACGATGTTCAAAATAAATACAACCATTAAACCATAGCCAACCGTTTCAACGGTTGGAGACATTCTCGTGAGGAAAACATTTTTTGAAAAACAATGTGCTATTTCATTACGGTACCAAAGCACCAAAGTCGAAACCGTTGGCAATGCTCAAAACACACATAGACATTAAACGGGTCACATAAATTTTATGGGGATTAGGCAAATAGTTTCTCCATTCTAAATAGAAAGAATTTTACATCTACCACACCTCTTTGATTGGCTCTAAAGAGTTTTATTTTAGCGTTAAAT